>JAKQQL010000386.1:0-5701 GCA_029564175.1 Candidatus Cloacimonadota bacterium | reverse complement strand
AAATCCTTTCTGATTTAAGTATTTCTCACCTTGCAAATAAGAGAAAGCCCGAATATCTGCATTATAATGGTCTTTAAAATGAGTAATCAATTCAACACCAGAAACTACCCTGCCCAATCCGGGAAAACCTCTAAATATACCCGCTATTTTCATTGATTGAATTGTTTCAGAATTTCAGAAATAAAATATCTTCTAATTTGGTAATTATCAACGCCATTTAAAGTGCCGCCCTGAGTAAGTGCAAATGCTGTTTTATAAAATGAGGCTGTTTGAGATTTGCAGTACTCATTGTAATCACCGTAAGGATAGGCGTAAGAGTGAATCTCACCGAATTCGAGTTCTAATGACTTTTTGGATAAACTCAGTTCGTTTTGCAAATCTTCATCGGATAATTTCAAAACTGAGCGGTGTGAAAGACCATGAGAGCCAATCTCCCAACCCTCTTTTTGAAGGGTGAGTAAATCAATGGTGTTCATGTGGGTTCTGTTTTTTTTGTCCTTTAAATTCCAATCATTCGTTTTTCCAATATAATCGCTACATACAAATACTGTTGCTGTAAAGCCAAATACTTTAAGAATTGGCAATCCATATTCTATTACACCAGTATAACCATCATCAAATGTGCAGATTATTAAATTGGATTTTTCACTGCATGAAAAGTAAAAACTTGAAGAACAGAGTTTATACCCATTATCAAAAATGCATTGTACGAAGGTCTTAAACGATTCTACATTCGTGTCAATATTAGAGTATTCGTCATCGCTAATATCATGCAGAACAACACTCAGGATATTGTTTTTTTGCAAAGCAAAAGAACAATGATTTGGAGATTTACTTTCCAAAATAGATAACCATTTTTTATTTATAGTATCTTGATTTGTCAATTTAGAAATCTCTTTATATGCATTTTGATAGATTGAATTTATTTCTTTGTTGTCAATTATACTCAATAATTTGGTTGCCATTTGCTCCGGAATAAAATTGTCAAATACAATCTCACTCATATCGGATTTAATTGATTCGGCAAAAAAACCAGAATTGCTTAATACAAATGGCTTCCCCAAAGATAAATAATCACCAACTGAATTAGAAAAACCTTCACAATATGAACCTTGAATATAAAAGTCCCATGACTTCATTCTTTCAACAAACTCGTTGCGAGGTAAGTCCCCAATAAATACTACAGTATCTTGTACATCAAGCTTTATACACAAATCAATATAGTTGGATAATAAATCTGAATCAATTTGACCAGCAAATTCAAATTGAAAATTGTATGTTTGATTTTTATTCAGATATGCCAACATTGAAATTAAGTTTGCAACTCCTTTTTTTTCATTTAGATTTTTCGACCCACAACCTAATACAAATGTTTTTTTGGCAGGCGTAAAGGTTGAAATGTAATTACATGAATCAATTGAATTTGGTATAACATGATACTCGGCATTAGGATTATAATAAATTTGTTTAGACCGTTCAAGTAGTTCTTCAGATAATGCAATAACCTTTTGTGCCTGTTTCAAACATCGATAATTAAATGTATGAAGGTTACTGTCAGAAACAGATAGATTTATCTCACTCCCCCTTAGTAAAACAAACAGTTTTACTTTTAAGATATATGATAGTTCTGAGGCAAAAAGACCATTTAACCCAGCACCGAAAGAAATAAAAAAGTCATATTTCGTTTCGGAAATTTCACTCAAAACATTCCTGATATGCGCTCTGAAAAATAAGTTTTCTTTGAGCTCCTTTTTGTAACCACCATCGCAAATAACAAGTTTATTGCCAATAATCGGGAATTTGCTATTATAAGCATTTGTATTCCAGTTTTCATAACTTGAGGATATTATGGTTATTTCATAACCCAAACTGCTTAGCATTTGGGCATAAGATAAGCAACCAAATGAGAGTCCACCTGCATTTGACCCAAACTCAGAAGTTATAATTGCTATTTGCATATTTTGTAAATTGTTTTTGATACTCTATTCTGTGGAAACTTATAAGTGACAAATGACTCAATTTGGCATTTTGGAAACGTATTGATAATGTCAGTCAGGTTTAATCTCATAAAATGTGGAAAATTCACATTAATTTCTCGATAGCTATCATCTATTGTTTCGAAAACAAACATTCTGGGAATTCCATTTTTTCGATATGTTGATTTCACCTGTTCAATGTATTCTTCCTTATTATTCGACTGATTAAAATAACTACAATTTACTTGAACTAAAACATCCGGACTGTAATTCAATTCTTGCGGATAGCTACAATTAATTACATTTCCACTTCTGTTGAAAAGTGTTTTGACTTTATCATTAATATACTGTATAAGACTTTTATCTCGTTCAAAGCTAATAACATTATTGAACCCCATAAAATATAGTAATGCAGTAATATCACCAAAACCAGCCCCAATTTCTACAATAGATTGATTCTTATCTTCATTTTTCAGTATTTCATATACAGTTTTCCAATATAAGGGAGGCACGTCCTCCGTATATTGAAGAAACCATTCCGGAACATCAATCACTTTCGCTACAAAACTCCGATTATACTCTTTTAGCACCTCGTAAAACTGTTCCATGATTCCTGAAATTTATCCACGACTAACGATTTATTCTTCTCAATAATTTCAAAATCGAATTCAATCAACTCATTCTTTTTTATACAAGTTTGCAAGTTTAAACTTGGAAGTAATCTTACTTCCGAGAATCTTTTACATGTATTAATGTCATTATAGAAACAGGGTGAATCAATATACATAATTGCCACTTCGGCATTATTTGAGTCCCTTATCCACCATTTCAACGCTCCGGTTCCTTTGTCGATTTTTTTAATTGCAATAGAGTCAAGAAATGGAAAGATACTATTTTTAAAATACACACTGTTTGTATTACTCAAATCAGGTAATAATTTAATTGAGAGACCATTTTTAGTGACAAAATCAATTATATCATCAATTGATTTTGAACTATCAGATTGCAGAACGTGATTCAGACCAAATGCGACATTGTGTTTCTTGAGTAATTCTATTTTTTCTAATACTTTAAAGAGGTCACCTGACTTAGTAATGTTGGCAAATTCACTATGTCTAATCGCTGGAAATTGAATGTTAAGTTTGATTCTGGTATTTGCTAATTGTATTATTGTTTCTTCTGTCAGAAAAGTGGTGTTTGTAGCGCAACCCAATTCAAAAACAGTAGTATCATTTGTATAAAGAATCATTTTCAAAGTTTCGGGATTCATAAATGGCTCACCGCCACTAAAATGTACTTCTTTTAGTGGTGTGTTTTCTAATGAATCAATGATTATTTTATAATCATTGAACTTCAAGTTTATTCTTTTATCAGAGGGCTTCTCCTGACCTTCGTTATGACAAAATGAACACTGATAATTGCATGTGTTTGTAGTCAATACCCTAAGTATTTTCCAGAAATTTATATCACCCATACTTCAGCATTATATTTGTTTTCAATCTCGGAAATGTTGTTACCTGTAATATCACATTTTTCGTGATTATACATTTCGTAAGGTAGAACAATTACACTTTTCGTAGACTGTAAGTTAAGTTGGGAAATAATATCTGTGTGATTAAGTAAGCCAGCAACAGTTACCGAACCTCCATACAATTTGTTCTTAACTAAATGTACTTGTACATTGCTATTGCCTTTGTATGCTTCTCTAAAATACTCATATCCTGACTCAGAACATACTATATCGAAATGTTGATTTATTTCTGCTTCAATTCTTTTCTTTTGCAAAGCAATTCTTTCATCGGCTTGACTAAAATACTCATTGTTACCACCCTTAAAGGCATCCTTTAAAACAGGAACGGTAAAAATCACCTTTGGGTGGTTTTCGTTCAAATACTTGACACATTCTTCATACCTGGCAATACTTCTGTATGCTATTGAATTCAACTTTGTCTGTGAAAAATCGGTATATTCAATTCTACGAACTAATATTTCTTTTGCTTTCGAATCAATGTCTAACGAATAAAGTAATTCTAAATCACGTTTCAATACGTCTAAATCTCCAGTAAACATTAAAGTTACTTTATTTAAAGGAGCATGACGTAAATGATAATTAATTCTTTCTCGTGTAGCATTTGGCACAATTGTTTCACGTTCTTCCTGCATTGTTATCAATGATAAATCAATGCCGAAATTGGGAATTGAGTGTAAGAAATCGAGCTGGGATTCTTCAATATAACTACCTGTTGTAACAGTAGTAATCATTTTCTTTGGAAAATGATCGGCTGTGTGCTTTATGAAATCATAAATAAGTGGGTGTAGATATGGGTCAGTATGAGGGGCCACCAACACACCTGCACCCAACCTTAAGTATTTACTTGTTTGGTCAACGTATTTAAATCCGAGATATAAATCTTCTAATGTGATATCAGGAATTTTGGGATACCTTTTTAGAATTGGGTCTGTTTGTACCTTACAATAAATACAACCAATACCACAATTTTTAGAACTGATAGGTATATTTCCAAAAGTGGCTATTTCGAGTGCAAAAGCATCTAATTGTTCGTTAGTTAGCATAGTTGATTTTTAAAAAATTGAATAAGATTGTTTATCGTTGCAATTTTCACACAAACCAATTCTTTTCTCATTTAGGAGACTTAATCTGAATGCATTCAAATTAGGTGAATTCCAAATTGAGAGTATTGAATCTGAGTGAATACTCCCAAAATTGGTTTCTTGTTTAAAGTCGTTACAACAAAGTAAAATATTACCTTTTACCGATAACACTAATTTCCGAAATGGAAAATTACAAAATCCGTAATCTTGAGCATTGTAATCTTGCGGAATTACTCCAGCATAGTTTGGTAGCACTTCATTTGTGCTTCGTGCGTTATATGATACTTTTGGATTGCTGCGAAATTTTTCTACAATCTCAATTAAATTATCAGATATTTTATCGGGTTCTACCTCACGATCACTTCTATAGTCGTTTATATTTATATTATCGAGGCCTGCCGAAAAAAGTTCATCAAGTTTCGCTATAGACAAAAGAACACCATTGGTTGTAATATCAAGAAAAAATCTTGGAGATTGCTTTTTGGCATACTTAATCATTTTCAATAATCTATGCTCCAATAAGGGCTCATTTGAAACTAACAAAGCGATTCTCCCTGCAAATCCAATTTCTGCCAACGAATCAATGATTTTTTTATAAACTGTCCATTTCATTGATTCAACCGTTCGTTTATAGAATGATTGTGGACAGAAGGAGCACCGCTTATTGCAGTCTGTTCTTGTCTCAATAAGAACTTGAGAAAACAAAGGAAATGTCTTAAATTGAGCGTAATAATTCAGCAAATACTGTTTGTCTTTATTTGTTGCAGTGGTTTTCTTCCGAATTGCTTTATTGTTTATTTCTAATAGCATAGTTACACGAGCCCTCTTGATTTTAATAATTCTAAATGCTTGTCAGTTAAGTTGAATCCAGTTTCTGAAGGTGAGATATTCCTTTCAAATTTTGACCAGTCTTCATTTGTTGCAGGAACAGACCATCCAGACATTAGTAAATCATCATACATCGAAGTTCCTGGATAAGGGTTGTAAATTTTTGGACCAGCAATACTTACATTTTTGTATAATGACAATTCATCAATTAAATCAAATGTTTTTCTAAGATCATCCACTGACTCTTTCGGAAATAACATCATAAATGAAAGTTCAATATTTAA
>JAKQQL010000217.1:0-1299 GCA_029564175.1 Candidatus Cloacimonadota bacterium | reverse complement strand
AGTAAAACCAGAAATATCAGGAGTGTATTTTTCCTTTAATAAGGGAAGTATTAAATTAGTAGCAACGGATAGTTTTCGTCTTGCTGAAAAAACAATAAAAGATGACTTTAAGAATTTATTTGAAAAAGAAATCAATTTTATTCTACCTCAAAAAACAACTAGAGAATTGATTAATATCTTGCCAGAAGAAGATGATAAAAAAATAAGGATATATTTTTCAGAATCACAAGTAATGTTTGAAACATTTTTACCCAATTCAACTCATCCAGAAATTAACCTTGTTTCAAGGCAAATTGATGGTGAATATCCATCATACGAGGAGATTATTCCTAAAACATCGAAAACAAAAATCATCTTAAATAAAGATGAATTTGTAAAACAAATTAAAATGGCTGGGCTCTTTGGGGGAAAAACAAACGAAGTGTTAATAAAAGTTGGAGAGAATAATATAGAAATAAAAAGTCAGGACGATGAAATAGGAGAAAGTGAATTAAGTATATCGGCGATTACTGAAGGAGATGAAGCAAAAGTATCATTTAATTACCGCTTCATATTGGATGCTTTAACAAACATTAAATCATCAGAAATATCTTTTGAAATGCAAGGCAATGATAGACCAGCTCTAATTAAGCCAGTGGGCGATGCAAGCTACCTATATGTAGTAATGCCGATTAGGATATAGGATTTTAATGAGATCCTGACAAAATATCTTAATTGATATGCTTCAAGTACAATCAATTCATACTAATTGATACAAGTACACTTTGTTTAATTTATACTAATTAATCAACAAAGACAATGTTTTTGAGTTTTTGTCTTAATTTCTAATCTCAACACTTTTCTCAATGATTTTTCTCCATTGAGGTCCAGATGCTGATTCTCCAACACCTCCATACATGGGGGTGTTATCATTATTTCCTGACCATACGCCAACACAAGTGTCTTTAGTACAACCAACAGTCCATCCATCAACATTTAATTGAGTAGTACCAGTCTTTACAAAAACTTTGTAATTATCAAATCTTAAATTTGAATAATATCCAAAAATTGGAGCCCTCGCATCATTGTCTGATAAAATATCTGTAATTAATTCACAAACACTTGTTTCTAAAACCTTTCGAGGAGTGTTTTTGTTTTCGTAAATTATATTCCCATTAGCATCTTCAATTTTAAGAATAGCTGATGGTTCAATCCTGTATCCTCCGTTGGCAAAAACTCCATAGGCACTGACCATATCAATCAAGTAAACTTCACCACCTCCCAAAACAAGAGATAGGCCGTAATAAGAAGGTGGTTTGT
>JAKQQL010000208.1:0-1848 GCA_029564175.1 Candidatus Cloacimonadota bacterium | reverse complement strand
CAAACTCTATGCCCAAAAATATGACGATTCTGGTGAAAAGTTATGGGGAGATAGTGGCGTTCAAATAGATAATCAGATGAGTAATCATCTAGACTATTCTCTTATCCTCTCAGACAATAATTCTGTTGTTATTACTTGGTTGGAAAAACCACTAAATCCGGCATCAGTCAATCAAACTGAATATAGGGCACAAAAACTCAATGAAAACGGCGAAAAATTATGGTCTGACAATGGGATTTTCATCATGGAATCCGGTTCTGAATATCAGACTTCCAGAACAATATCAGACTATATGGGAGGTTTTTACTTTTGTGCCAATCTATGGTCAGGTATTGAATATTTGCATTATAACAGTTACGGGAATTATACCCATACCCTTAATCTGCCTTTAATCGCTCCTGATGGTAACTGTGAGATAAAGAGTGTCAGTTTTTACCCCGATTTCGGATTTATCATTATCTTCTCATCTAATGGGCAACCTTGCGTATCTGCTTATAGTATTACAGGTGAAGAGATCTGGGAGACGATCGAATTACTATCATCATCAGAGCCTTTCAGTACAAGTGATATCAACTTTATCAAAGCAGGCAGTGATTTCATTTTTTGTTTAAATAGTAACTTACACAATGTAACGATTCAAAAGATTAGTGCTTCCGGTGAAAAATTATGGGGAGAGAATGGAATGGTCTTTTATCAGGGTAATGAGTATATTCCCCAATTAGCAGCCGTTCAAACTGACAATTACTGGATTCTATCGATTGTAAAGCTAAACAGTATTTATGTTTATAAGCTGGATTTCAATGCGAATCTCTTGTGGACTTCCCCGTTTGTAATTCAGGATAGTTCATATACAGAACCTTATATCCTGATTAATGATAATCATGAAATCTTTGTCAGTTATATCAAGACAGGTTTAAGCCAATATGACAAAAATACAGGTAAAACAGTTAAACTATCAGCAGATGGTCAGTCTCTCTATCCTGAAATCAGCAAGACATTTTCATTTGTTGATGAGTTAATCACATCATTCTACTGTTATTTGATTAACAATCACCTTTTTTACTACTGGGATCAAACTTCTGACAACACAATCAGATGTCAGATTTCAGATGCATCAGACAATTTCATCTTTGATGATGGTCCGGTACTTTTGTTACAAGCAGGACAATCCAGTATCTCAGATTTAAAAATGTGTGCTTCAGCATCATCTGTTTTTATTGTCTGGAGAGAAAACAAACCGGATAACACCCATTTATACAGATTTCAGATTGTTGACAGTAATGGATTTACCATTTTAGAGCAAAATGGACGTTTGTTGAAAAACACAGAAAATGACATGAAACTTGTTGATATGAAAGTCGATATAAATGGCAGTCTGTTGATTTGGTGGAATGAAGTACAGGATTCACTGTTATGGGGAAAGGTTCAGAAGATAGACAATGCAGGAAATATTCTTTATAATCCGGAAGGATTGACCATTTTTCAGAATATTGTCCACTATTATGATATTAATGATATTGGTGGTCATACCATGTTTTTTGATGGTTGTTCTTATTACTTCTACTACAATTTATGGGATACCTCTTACCAGGATTCAGGAATTTTCGGACAGAAAATCGTCAATGACCAGGTAGTATGGGAACCTCATGGCAGATTGATCCTGAATCATTTTTATACAGGAATCCGTATAGTACAATTGATGACTACCAGTATGAGCCAGAATATGATTGCCTGGTTTGAAAGAGATTATGCCATAGGGATGGGTAATCCGGAAATCAGAATTTTGAAACTAACCGATGAAGGGGAAGTGGATACAGGCTGGCAAACCGGAGGAAAACTGATATTCAG
>JAKQQL010000198.1:0-24250 GCA_029564175.1 Candidatus Cloacimonadota bacterium | reverse complement strand
TCTTGAGCTCAAATTTAGACAGATATTTTAGTTTATATAGGTAGAAGATAAAATGTAAACCCCATACTGCTTGAGCTCGTTCAAGAGCACTTTCATCAGTTAAGTTGCTTCGCAATTATGATGAAACTGCATATATGCTTGCAGCGCTTCTACAAGCGGGACGCTTGTAGTACGGGTTTCTTCTCTTCCGTACTGTAAGCTTCCAGCTTGCAGCGCTTCTACAAGCAGGATGCTTGTAGTACGGGATTGACGCTTGTAGTACGGATTTGTTGCACAAGGTCATTACTCAGGAATCAGCAATTTCAAGGCAAGTGAAGACCATAATTCAAATTCTTCATTTTGTATCTCTCCAAAATTCATCATTCGTATATTTCCCAATTCTTCAGAAGTACCTATTTTTTCAAGAGAATCAGGTACAATTTCAAATACAAAACCAATATGCACCCTGCCAACATGCGTTACATCTTCAAAAATGATTCCTTTAAATTCAATACGATACTGGCAGTCTAAAACAAGCTCTTCATGCAATTCACGCACCGTAGCATTTAGAATGGTTTGCCATAAATCTCCTTCATCAATATGATCACAGGGATTTATATGGCCTCCAATTCCACAGGATAAAAGACCATGTAATCTTTTTTCATTTCCATTTCTTTGATATACCAGGAGCTGATCTTCTTTTTGAACAACACAATAAGGGATAATCTGTTTGTAATCTTCATTTGTTTCTGCTTCATTTCGACTGATAAAGCAAAAGGCTTTCTTTTGCATAAATGCCTTTATCTCTGCTTCTTTTAAGGGATAGTAATTCTTTCCTGATTGAATGTAGGGACATAACAATTCGTTTTTTAAACATAAAACCTGTTCTTGATTAGTCATGATAGTATTCCTTTATTTGCTTGATAATGATTTCTTCAACTTTTTTAATCATTTTTTCTTTTTCATCATACTCCATAAATGATGCTTTAAACCCATTTCTGATAATCTTCAGAATTTCCCATAAGGAAAGATCACCTTCAGATAGTTGAATAGCCTTGATATATTCTTCATTAATATTGGTCAGGCTGATCCCCGGGTCATCTGTATTTATAGTAACTTTAATATTTTCCTGTAAATACGCCTTTAATGGATAGACAGGAAAAGATGCTGATTCTGGTCTTGTATAATCTCTGAAACCAACAATCTGATAGTTACTGCCCGGGCATAACTCAACCGCAATCTTTGAATTTTTAAAACGATTGAATAGTTCTTGATTATCTCGCAGATAAAGACCATGACCAATTCGGTCAGCACTCAGATGATAAACTGCCTGCCAGATGTTATCAACTGGAGCTGTCTCTCCTGCATGAATTGTCAATCGGATACAACGTTCCATTAGAGGTAAGAATTGAGTTCGAAGTTTTTCAGGTTCATTGGCACTTTCATTTCCTGCCAAATCAAACCCAACAATAAAGTCCGGATATTTTTCTTTACAGGTAACTGCCAGCCGAACATGTTTATCCAGGATAACAGGATTTCCATGTCTCGAACCGATTATAATGAGTTTAAAAATGCAAAAGCTATAACTACTTAATTCATCATACAGAATGTCGATGACCTTCTCTGCACTCATTTCAGGACTTTCATAATTACAGGGAGAACATCGAATTTCCTGATAAAACAGATGATCTCTTTTTGCATTTCTCTTAATAATACGGCACAATGTCCTTAATGATTTTTCTGAAGATAAAAGAGAAGATCCCTGCAAATCTCCCAGTTTTTCATACCTTTCAATACCGATGTTAATAAAATGCTCAATTCTGGTCAATTCTTCATAGTTTAATAATCTAAGTAACTCCGGTTTATGAGTAAAAGCAGCCAGAATTCCTGCTATTGTATAAGGGGCTGGTACATTCTCAAAATACTTGTAATTTTTAATATTGTGTATTACTTTTTTCAATTCTGTTATGTTCTCTTCGGCAATCCACTTTTGTACTTTTGATAACAAAATTTCCAACTCAGGAAATCGCTTAATCTGTTGATGAATATTCTCCAAATTCGATTCAGCAATCTCAATAATTTCTTCAATATTGGCTGATCCGCCTAAATGATAATGAAGGTCTGTCTTTGGTAATGAATACAAAAATGTCTTTTTCTCTTCACAATTTTCGCCTGATTTTATAAAAAACCGCTCATTAATTTTGGAAATCAAACGGGGAGAGAGCGTGTATAACGCATAGAAATTTGTCAGTTGCTGATTGTGTTTCATTTTCATATAAAAATTATAAGACAGATCATTCGCAATCTTCAGGCTTTCATTTACCTGAGTATGAATATTTACTGAGCCTGTTTCAATAATTTTGATAATAGTCTCATTCGATTTTTCAAACGCTTCTATTTTCTCTAAAAGTGTATGATCTCTTTGAATAAAAAAGCTGACAGGACTTTCGCAAATATTTTCCTGATACAAGACTGGTCTTATTTGGGTAAAATCAATTGATGGGGGATTCTCAAACAACACTTGTGGACTAAATCTTACTGGTGCGCCTGAAGACAGCACATGGATCAGGTAATCGGCTCCAAAAATACCAGCAGCCTGTATCATGTCTGCACTCATTGTTTTCCTGCCACCTACCGGACTAAGCGTAATTTTATCAAACAATCCGGTGCTATGAGCTGATTGTACAACCCGATAAATCAAATCAGCCACAAAATGACAATCTTCGACTGTATGTAAATCATCACTGTCTTCCACACTAAACAAGATTATTTTTATATTTGCTTCAAACAATTCATTAAACTGCTTAAGGTTATGATAAAAATAATCGATTTGACTGGATGAACAAATTCCCCATATATGCGTGTAAGGCTGAACAGCTAAACGATCTGAGAATGTTTTTTTTATATCTTCTTTAGTATTTTTATTTTGAAATCTCAAACTTTCAAAGTTTGAAAACAGTACAATTTCCGGTATTAGTTCCCATACATTCCCTAAACTGATTATCAGGAGATGCTTTTTATTCATTTCTGCTCCCGGCACATTATCGTGCGTATCATCAATTAATTTTATTCTAAACTACATAAAATCTATAAGCAAGTCAATTCTTTTTTACAATTTTAGTTAATTATTCTGGTTAATGTGCTAAATATCCTGTATAATCTTCAAAATTACTTAAAACCTGAATGAATGCCGCATACATATTTTATTTGAAAAGATTCTCGTTTTAATACACTGAGAGACTCTGGCATATCTTCCTGAGAATATCTTATTGCCCGGTGATTCAACTGATAATACCCCATCACCGGCTTTAACAGCCTGATTTCAACTGCTTTTTTCACAGAGAGCGGAGAGATTAGTTTTTGTAAGATTGCCAAACAATCATCCTGATTCTCATAAGCAATGGAAAAGCGTTTGATTAGGGCATGGACTATTATCAGAAAAACAGCATAGGAAGAAATGCCTCTTTTTCTGAGACCTGGATAATCTTTTTTATATTGCAGGGCATAAAAAGCCAGATCTTTTTTAAAATGCGGATGAAGTGACTCCCAGAGTGCTTTTGTAATCTGATTGATTTGAATAATACTCATATTTTGTTTCTGAAGGCTTCGCGGATTCTTTTTTCTGCTCACACAAATCCGTCCCTGCTGATACCAGGCAAGGTTTAAATCACCTATTTTCTTGGGGAAGTCGTGTTGTTTGTCTTTCATAATTACTTTCATCTCTATTCTCCTCTTAATATAATAATCATTTATCATTTAAATGCAATATATTTCACATATCTATCCTGTAGAAAACAGTAATATTCTTTCTTGCCTGCTTCAGCCACTGTTCTTTATTAAAACATGCTATCTTTATTATGAAAGTAGAACGTGAGCAGGAATGGAGGAGGGTACAAAGCGGAGTATAACTCGAATGTCGTATGACTCACATCAATTGTAGATTATTAAGCTTTAAAGAACCATTATCATGGTGAGTAGCACGTGGTTAGCGAATGTCAGCTATTTAAGTCTGTCTTTGGTGTGCCAGCAAAGTAACGTCATAAGGAAAAAATCAAAATCAGAATACAATGCAAAATATTATTTGACAAATATTGTAAAAACCGATAACTTATCTGTATATAAAAGGAGGACTCATGCTGAGTGTTTTGATTGCAGGAAAAGCAGGGGAAGGTATCAAAAAAGCAGTGGCAGTAATTGCTGATTATTTTAACCAGGCGGGATATTCAATCTTTCAGTATGATGATTATCAAAGTGTCATAAAAGGTGGGCATAACTATTCCATTGTTAGTGTGGATAAGCATCCTGTTTTTAGTCATTATATGTTGGCTGATTATGCCTTTTTTTCTGATTTTGCAAGCTATGAAATTCATCAAAACCATATCAGTGAAGATTCAGTTTCAGTGATAAACGATAAAAATTATATTGATTTTAGTTCACTTTTAAAGGCGAACAATTTTAACGATAGTTTTATTGGTATTGTGGCAATTAGCGTCATTTTTTATCTGTTAGATCTGACTACCGAAGAAAGTATTGATCTGATCCGAAAGTCATTCAGAAAGAATGAAGAAAAAAATATTCAGTGCTATGAATTGTCATTTAAAATACTTGAAGAGAGAAATTTTCCTCGGCTAAAAATAGAAAAATATCCCTTTAAAAAACGGAAGATAAATAATGGTAATACACTGATTGCATTAGGTGCTTTGATGGCAGGACTCGATTATTATGTGTCTTACCCAATGACTCCTGCTTCTTCTATTTTGCATTTTTTGGCAGGTCAGAGTGAGAAGTTTGGAGTGGTAGTTCAGCATGCTGAAAGCGAAATCGCTGCGGCGAATATGGCTGCCGGAGCAACTTTTACCGGTGCCAGAGCTGCGACAGGTAGCAGTGGGGGTGGTTTTGCTTTGATGACAGAAGCCTTTTCTCTGGCAGGAATGGTGGAAGCTCCGCTTTATGTGATTGTCTCTGCTCGTCCGGGTCCTGCAACCGGTATGTCAACCTATACTGCTCAAGCCGATTTAAATTTTGTTTTGAATGCCGGACATGGAGAATTTCCGCGAATCGTAGCTTCTCCAGGTACATTTGAACAGGCTTTTCATCTGTCTGCTCAGCTTTTGGATCTGGCATGGTATTTTCAAACCCCAACAGTCTTGTTGACAGAGAAACATTTATCAGAATGCTCTGGTAATCAAATAATTGATCCTGATCAGTACATAGCGCTGGAAATGCCTGTTGTTCATGAGAAAGAATATAAACGTTATCAGTTGACGGATAATGGGATATCTCCATTAAAATGCCCTCCTTCACATGAGATGATAAAATGGAACAGTAATGAACATTATGAAAATGGTATCAGAACGGACGAAGCAGTTTCTGCTAAACAGATGATTGAAAAAAGATACCGTAAACAACAGACAATCAATGAATATGTACCAAAACATTATGAAATGCTTAAATGTTATGGGGAAGAGGGACCGGTGATCGTCTGTTATGGTTCAACGTTAATGAGTATGCTCGAAGCTTCGAAATATATTACAAACAAAATCAGAATTGTTCAGGTAATATATCTGGAACCTTTTCCTGTTGATTTACTCGAAACTTATATTCAAGACGATTTTATAGTCGTTGAACAAAGTCTGTACGAACAGTTTACTCAACTGATTAAATACAAAACAGGCAGATCAGCAAAGCGGGTTATAAAGGGTTATGACGGTCGCCCATTTGATCCTGTGATACTTGCACGAGAAACAGAGGAGGCAATCAATGAATTCTTTACTCACTGATAAAAAAAACAGCTGGTGCCCGGGTTGTGGTAATTTTGGTATTTTAAATGCTATTCAAAAAACCATTCATACATTAATCGAAAAAGGCTTTGATCAAGATTCACTGGTTATGACTTCTGGTATTGGTTGTCATGGCAAGATTTTTGATTATCTTAAATTATCTGGTTTTTATTCTCTGCATGGAAGAGCGATGTCAACTGCTCAGGGGATTAAGATCGGAAATCCGGATTTAACTGTGTTAATGTTTGGCGGGGATGGAGATTCGATGGGGGAGGGGCTGGAACATACCCTCTTTGCCGCTAAAAGAAATGAAAATATTACGATGATTCTTCATAATAATGGTGTCTATGGACTAACTACCGGTCAGTTCTCACCTTTAAGCAAAAAAGGATATAAGGGACCTTCTAGTCCTTTTGGTAATATTGAAGAGCCTTTTAATCCCCTACCGCTGATAATTGAAGCAGGAGCAACATTTGTTGCCAGAAGCTACTCTGCCAAAATTGAACATGTAACACAAATGCTGGTAAAAGGGATTGAGCACAAGGGTTTTTCATTCATTGAAATTTTACAACCCTGTGTAAGCTTTAATAATACTTATGAATTATTTAACGAGAGAGTTCAGCTCTTTGAAGAAGATCTGACACATGAACAAGCGATTTTAAAGGCAAAGAGTAAAGATCCTGTCTATATCGGAGTTTTTAGACAGTTTGATAAAGACGTGTTTAGCGAGGGAATAATCCCTGATCATTATAAGCCAAATAATCCGGATAAACTGATGACCAGAAAAGAAATGATTCGTAATATGTTGTAAGATAATCATATATAGACTTTTTCAGAAAGGATGAATTATGTCAATTTCAACAAAAGGTGGAGATAAAGGGATGACCAGTCTCTGGTCGGGTGAAAGAGTGTGGAAAGATGATGCCCGTGTGGATGCCTATGGTACACTGGATGAGCTGGATGCTCATTTGGGCGAAGCAAAGCACTATGTGAAAATTGAAAAGATACGAGAAATCATAGAAATCGTTCAGAATGAACTGATGAAAGTAATGGGTGAGTTGGCGGCTTTAAGTAAAGAATACTTAATCCCATTGACTCAGGCTGATGTGGACAGGCTGACGGAATATGTTCATGAGTTTGAAGCGAGCGTTCAGTTAAAGGGCTTTGTTATCCCTGGAAATACGATTCAGTCAGCAAAACTGGATGTTTGCCGAACTATAGCCCGAAGAGCAGAACGCAGAATAATCAGTCTGCAAAGACAAACTGAAGTGGATCCGCTTATTTTACAATATGTTAATCGTTTGTCTGATCTTTGTTTTATCATGGCCAGAGCTGAAGAAAAAGCAGAAGGAAAGATTAAATGTAAACAAGATAAACCCTGTCAGGATTCTTAAAACATAAAAACCCGGTTATCCGGGTTTTTATGTTTAATGACGATTATTATGAAATTTTTAATTCCATGTGGTTGACAGCTACACCTTCAATAGCACTCAATTTTGAAGCAAGTTCTTCACAGGTATTACCATCACATCTGAGTTGTAATAAAATGACACCCATATTGGAACAACCTTCATAAGTTTCATGTAAACCCAATCTTGTTTGAATGGAACATCCATATTCAGTGAGAATTTTTTGAACCTCAAGTGCTTCTTCATTTCTTTTTTTAATGGTAATTGCCATTATTCTTGGGATCATGATAAACTCCTTATTATTTTTTTACAAAAATAGACTAAAAAAATGGCATTGTCAAGAAAAAAATAAGATTATTCTTGCCAAAATGATTCAATCAAAATATCTTGTCTTTAATGCTTAAGGAATGGCATCGGACCTGAAAGCATAAAATAATGTGTTACGTACTGAACGGAGAGGGTTTACCAATCCAGAAGGCGAACAGGTAAAATAGCATATTCTGTGTGATAAATATAAAACCTGCGCTTTCAGTACAGGTTTTTTTATTTGGAGGAATATGGAAACGCGAATCGCACTCATCGGTATCATTGTAGAAAATAAAGAATCATCAGAGAAAATCAATCAGGTTTTACACGAGTATTCTGAATATATTGTTGGCAGAATGGGAATCCCCTATCATAAGAAACAAATCTCTGTGATTAGTGTGATTGTTGACGCCTCAAATGAGATTATCAGTGCAATGTCTGGTAAGCTGGGGATGATCCCCTTTGTCAATACCAAGACGGTTTATTCAAAAGTAACAAATCAAAATGAAAAATAAAGGATGGAGATTATGTACAACGCAAAATCTAAAAAGGCAGTTGAATTTATCGATCATCAGGAGATTCTGGATACGCTGGAATATGCCAAAGCTAATTCAAAAAACAAAGAACTGATTGATAGTATATTACTAAAAGCATCAGAATTTAAAGGGATTAGTCATCGGGAAGCAGCGGTTTTACTGGAATGTGAGCTGGAAGAAGAAAATGAGAGAATGAAATCTCTTGCAAAGGAAATCAAACAAAAGTTTTATGGAAATAGAATTGTTATGTTTGCGCCATTGTATTTATCCAATTACTGTATCAATGGTTGTGTATATTGTCCCTATCATTTAAAAAACAAGACGATTGCCAGAAAAAAATTATCTCAGGAAGATATTGCCAGAGAAGTGATTGCATTGCAGGATATGGGTCATAAACGACTTGCGCTGGAAGCGGGTGAAGACCCTGTAAACAGCCCAATTGAATACATTCTTGACAGTATTAAAACCATCTACTCTATTAAACATAAAAATGGAGAAATCCGCCGTGTGAATGTCAATATTGCTGCAACTACAGTTGAAAATTATAAAAAACTCAAAGATGCCGGCATAGGCACCTATATTTTATTCCAGGAAACCTATCATCGTGAAAACTATGAACAGCTTCATCCGACCGGACCAAAACATAATTATGATTATCATGCCGAAGCGATGGATCGGGCTATGGAAGCCGGTATTGATGATGTGGGTATTGGCGTCTTGTTTGGATTGAATCTGTATCGTTACGATTTTGTAGGGATGCTCATGCACGCTGAACATCTGGAGGCGGTTTTTGGCGTAGGTCCTCATACAATAAGCGTTCCAAGAATCAGGCCGGCGGATGATATCGATATTGATGAATTTAAAAATTCTATTTCTGACGAGATCTTTGAAAAAATCGTGACTGTTTTAAGAATAGCCGTCCCTTATACAGGCATGATCATTTCAACACGTGAATCAATTGAATCCAGAGCAAAAGTGCTTGAACTGGGGATCAGTCAGATTAGTGGCGGTTCATCAACGAGTGTAGGGGGCTATTCTGAACATGAATCAGAAGAAGAAGACTCAAGACAATTTGAAATCAGTGACAAACGAACGCTTGATCAGATCGTAAACTGGCTGCTTTCTTTGGGTTTTATACCCAGTTTCTGTACAGCATGTTACAGAGAAGGTCGTACTGGAGACCGCTTTATGAGTTTGGTAAAATCTGGTCAGATCGCTAATTGCTGTCAACCAAATGCGTTGATGACACTTAAGGAATTTTTGGAAGATTATGCTTCTCCAGAGACAAAAGCGCTTGGTGAAAAAGTGATTCAGGAAGAAATCAATCATATTCTGAGTGATAAAGTAAAAGGAATCACGATTAACCGTCTTGATGAAATTCATGAAGGAAAAAGAGATTTCAGATTTTAAGTTTTACAAACAAAAAAAAAGCGGTATTCATAGGAATACCGCTTATATAGTTTTTATAAATTTTAGTGAATACTGACATTTAAAAAGGATTGAATTGGAATCTGAGTGGGTATCTCATTATAGGATAGAACCTGAAGAGATGGAATTGCTGGTTCTATCAGTCGTTTGAGATATGCGCGGATTGTTGGTGTTACAATAATAACAGGGCTAAAACCACTCTTTGACATTTGAGCGAGAGCTTCTTTTAAGTCTGCATAAAGCTGTGAGACAATTGCCGGTTGAAGAGATGCATGGTAGTTTTTTTGTTTTATCTGATGCACGACATCTGTGATTGCCTGTTCCAGATCTGCTCCAAGTGTAATGCCATAGACAATACCATCTCCGGCAATATACTTTTTGGAGATAGTTCTGGATAAAGCATATCTGACATATTCTGTCAGTGTCTCAACATCACGTGTAGCAGGGGCATAGTCTGCAAGTGTTTCCAGTATTGTAACCATATCTCTGATAGGAACACCTTCATGTAAAAGACTTTTCAAGACTTTTTCAATATTGCCTACAGAAAGGAGATTCGGTACAATTTCAGTTACAACAGCTTCGTTCTCTTTTTTGACATTATCAAGTAATTTTTGAACGTCCTGGCGGGTAATAATCATATCCGCATTGGATTTAATCAACTCAGATAAATGAGTCGCTATCATAGCTGAAGGTTCAATAACAGTGTATCCATGCATTTCAGCAATATCTTTTTTATCTTCAGAAATCCATAAAGCCGGCAATCCAAAAGCAGGCTCAGTTGTTTGAATTCCTTTGATGGGTTTTTCAACTGTTCCAGGATTGAGGGCAAGCAGATGGTTTACCAAACATTCTCCCGTTGCAATTTCTTCCCCTCTGACTTTTACCACATAATTGTTTGGAACTAATGAGATATTATCACGAATGCGAATGGGAGGAACCAGCATTCCGATTTCTATTGCCAGTTGCTTTCTGAGACTGGCTACACGTTCCAGCAGATCACCTTTTTGATTCTCATCAACAAGGCTGATTAAGCTATAGCCAATTTCCAGTTCGAGCGGATCTACCTGCAGATAGGAAGCGATTTCTTTGGCTTTTTCTTCTGGAGATTGAGACATGGCTTTTTGTGCTTCTTTTTCTTCAAGTTCTTTTCTTTCTCTTAAAGCAATTTCTTCATCTGATTCGATAGTAATCATTTCAGACTTTGAGATACGATAGCCAAAGTAGCCTAGAGCAACGCCTAAAGGCATAAAAATATAGATAGGCATACCTGGTGCCAGTCCAAATAAAAAGAGTACTGTTGCTGTTACATAAAGTACTTTTGGTTCTCTAAAGAGCTGAGTCAATACTTCTGTACCCAAATTTTCTTTTGTACCTGCACGGGTTACGATGATACCGGCTGAAACTGAAATCAGCAGACCTGGTATCTGAGAAACAAGTCCGTCACCAATCGTTAAAATGGTGTATCTGTCCATCGCTTCCAGTAAGCCCATTTTTCGCTGAACCATACCGATTATAATGCCACCAATCAAATTGATAAATGTAATCAGAATACCAGCTTGCGCATCGCCACTGACAAACTTGCTGGCACCATCCATAGATCCATAAAAATCAGCTTCTCTTCTGACATCATCACGTCTCTGACGTGCCTCTGCATCCGTAATGACCCCATTATTTAAGTCAGCATCAATAGCCATCTGGCGCCCTGGCAAGGCATCTAATGTAAAACGTGCTGAGACTTCAGCTACACGTCCAGAACCTTTGATAATGACCATGAAATTAATAATAAAAAGGATGATAAAAACTATAATACCAACTGTATAGTTGCCTCTGATCATAAAGCTGCCAAATACTTCAATAATCTGACCAGGTGCTCCCGATGAAAGAATAGCACGAGTCGTTGCTACATTTAACGCAAGCCTGAATAAGGTAACAATTAACAATAAACCCGGATATACTGAAAATTCTACAGGTCTTAAAAGATATAAAGGAGAGAGCAATATGACAAAAGCCAACATGAAATTTATTGCCAGAAAGAAGTCTATGATAAAGGAAGGAAGAGGAAACAGCAATACGGTTAATATTAGTATAACCCCGATACCGATTGCGATATCACTTCGTTTACCTAAGGTGATGAGTAATGAACTTCTTTCTTGTGCCATGTGGCTCCTTTCTCCAATTTGTTTTCTATTCTACCAACATCTTGCTTATGGCTTAATCTTCGCAAGCCAGTCGTAGGGCAAGCAACCTGCTTGTCTCAAAACAGATTCAATCGCAAGCCAGTCGTTGGTCATGCAACCTGCTTGTCTCAAAACAGATTCAATCGCAAGCCAGTCGTTGGTCAAGCAACCTGCTTGTCTTAAAACAGATTCAATCGCAAGCCAGTAGCTAACTTTACAGCTATCTGTATTCTTCCGCTTTAAGCTCAAGTATCATTTTTTTAGATTCACGGATAACAGCCATTCTTACTTTTTCTCCAGGTGCAATATCTGACACGGCGAGTTCGGCATCATTCGTATTTTTTATCTGAACGTCATTAATGCTATAAATAACGTCTCCTTTTGTTAAACCGGCTTTTTTAGCTGGTCCTATTCTATCTACTGCTGTTACGATGACACCATCCAAACTTTTTAAATTGAGATATGAAACTATCATTGGCGTCAGATCCTGTACTTTAAAACCGAAATAGGGCTCTCTTGTTTGTCCATATTGAATCAATTCTTCTGCTATTTTTTTTACTCTGTCAATTGGTATAGCAAAACCAATGCCAACGCTTCCACCAGATTCTGAGAGGATAAATGAATTGATTCCTATGACTTCTCCATTGATGTTTACTAAGGGACCTCCACTGTTTCCAGGATTAATTGCTGCATCAGTCTGAATCATTCCTTTGTAAACTTTTCCATCGTTCTTCTGAACAAAATTCCGATTGATAGCAGATATTACCCCAACAGATACTGATGGCTTACTATCCTTCATGAGAAAACCGTATGGATTCCCCACTGCGATTACCCATTCTCCCATGATTAAGTCATTAGAATTTCCGATCTTTGCTACTGGGAGATCTTTCCCTGAACACTTTACGATAGCAATATCATGAACACTGTCAATACCAATCAGTTTACCATCAATTTCACGTCCATCACTCAAGACAATCTTAATCTGAGTGGCTCCTTCTACCACATGTGCATTAGTTATCAGATAACCATCTTCAGAGAAAATTACTCCTGAACCAATACTCTGAACCTGTCTTTGCATTTGACCTCCAAAGAAGTCAGAAAAGAAATCATCAAAGAATGGATTACTACGGACAACCTGAGTTTTTATAACATTGACAGATACAACAGCTGGTTCTATCAAAGAAACGGCTTCTGTTATCGAATTTCTTCGATTCATGGTCAATTCTTCATTAGCCTGAACGCGTTGAGTTGATGCTTTTCTGAATGGATCTTTGCTGTTCAGATTACTAATGGCATTTTCTTTTTGATACTGAATATGATAAACATACAGAATCAAAGAGTTGAAGATAACTGATAAAATAAAGAGCATGATAATGGCTGATTTTTTCATGTTTTCTCCTTTTATTTAATCTGGAAAGTATGCGCAATACTTTCAAGTTCCATTAAGAATTTTAGTTTTTTTCCTTGAGGGAAATAGACGGATGTATCTATCAGATAAGCAGTTTTTGACTTTTCATCATAGAAACCCATTGATTGGAATGTGCCACCAATAAAGTATTTGTTGTTTTGCCAGCGTCCAGACATATACCAGGTCGGATAATCCAGAAACTTAAACAGTCCGTATTGGACTTCCTGGTCAAGCATTTCATCTTCATCATAGTAGTTCCAGGCAATCTTTTTACGGGTATTTTTAACCCACTCCTGTTCAATTACTTTTGTCGTTTTACCTGGAATTTTCTCGTAATAAACTGAGATGTATTTATCCGGATTGAGTTTTTGATCTTCTCTGGAACGCCAGATAAATGAGATAAAACCATTTTTCGGATCTGATTTAAAAAGGACATAATTATCAGGTACTTTAATCGTAAATGGAAATTCTTTAAACAATTTGTCAGAGACAGGCTTTAACTGACTGTTTTTATATGCAATTCTTTGTACAAATTTTTGTCTGAAATGATAAAATACTTCATTACTTTGTTCCTTATTATATTCAAGTAAATTCTCTTTGTGATTGCCAATCATAAAGACTACAAACTGGTGATTAGCCCAGAAGTTGTGTTTAGCAAAGAGTCCTTTACCATTCTTTTCGACATAGCTTTTCATATCATTATTCATCATTTTTTTTACCGATTGGGCGACAGGTTCATTTGTACTTAAATCACATAAAAATAAGAGATTCTTATACTTATAGAACTGATCAAGTGCCTTAACATCTCCTAATCTGACTTCAAAGAGTTTTTCATTTTCAACCGTATAAAAAGCGCGTTCAAGAGAGTAACGAATATAATATTCAGCTTCTTTCCATATTTCAGGATCAGCAAAGACATAGATCACCTGATCCTGACCCCATGACATAGGCTTGCTGGGATCATAAGCATTCGTATCATTTTGTTTATTTGTTTTTTTTGAAATACCAGATTTATTCTCTTGTTTTGTACACGAAAGGAATGTGCAAAGAAAGAGACTTGCCAGCATACAGTAAATCAGATATTTTTTCATAAAAAACCTCATTATTTCTTTTTAATGATAAAATAGTTCATGCCTGAGAGAATTGTAATTAAAGCGATAATCCAGAAGAATACTTTAATTGATAGTAAAATCGCATAATTAACTGTTGAAGGGAATTTGTATGGGATAACAATCCCATAAGAATAGTATAGAAGCGCACTGATAATACCAACCATTTGTAAGACAGTTTTTAGCTTACCCCATATATTAGCCGCTATGATGATATTTTTAGAACGATAATAATCTCTGAGGAGTGTTACCGCAAGTTCTCTGAGTGCAACAATTACAACAATAGACCAGTGAATATAACGAATTGGTGAAATACAAAGTAGCACCATTGCAGATAGAACCAGGATTTTATCTGCAAGTGGATCCATTAGTTTACCGAAATTAGAAATGACGTTGTATTTGCGGGCAATATAGCCATCATAATAGTCAGTAATACTCGCACCAATAAAAATCCACATTGCGATAAATGGATTATAATACATCATCAAAACAAAAACTGGTACTGCGATAAGACGCAGAATGGTTAAAATATTTGGTAAATACCGTATCATATTTTCCTTCTTAAATAAATAAAACACAATACATCAGCCACAATCGGCAAAGATAAAACCAGTAGAATCAAAGGGTTTTTCAGCATATAAGCAGTCAGCTCCATGATTGGGCTTTCCTGCCAGGAAAGCTGATTACTGGCATAAAGCGCAACAGATAAACTTAATAGTGTGCCAGAAATATAAAGTATCAATGAATTAACCGTGAAAGATTTATGCCTTTTAGAGATGTCTCCTCCGGCGCGAATATAAACTCGCCAGTAATCCATATTTGCCATCTCATAGAAAGATCTGGAATAAAACATAATCAGAAGAACCATTAATAGCATAATATAAATTAAGCGTGATCTTAGCAATTTAAACTGATTTAGACTGTCAAACAGCTCATCGACTCCTTTAACATTGTAATCGAGAAGAAAATCAGGGTAATTCGTGCGAATCTGTTGAAGGATTTTTATGAAAGACAGCTTCTCTGATCCTTTAAAACGGATAATGAGCAAATGAGGTAATCTGGCACTTTGGATCAGTTCATCACTTGACAGATTGTATTTGTCAATCAGTCCTTTTTTGAGATTGTCATTTGTCTGGATTTGAGTATTCATTATTGATGAATTACTATCCAGATTCTCCTTTAGTACATTGAGCTGATCCTGGTTGTATGCATATACCAGAATGGGCATATCTGTCAGTTTTTTATAATATTGATTTTCGAGATGATGACTGTAAATGATAATCCAGAAAAAAGAAAAAAAGATAATAAAATATAAGGGTATTAATGTCAGAAAGTGACTTTTTGCTTTCATTTAAGCACCAGCCCTTTATCCTGAATAATAAATTGTTTTTCAGTATTAAACTGAGATTTGCCGGTTGCAATGATAATTGTGCCATTTTTTTTCATTTTTAACAACAGATTATATATCCCTTCAAAATGTTTTGAATCAAAGTAATTATCCAAATCGTCAAACAAAAGCATGAGCGGTTTTTGAATATAAGCCCTGATCAATTCAATACTTTTTTGCTCTGACTGACTAAGCATAGCGCATTTTATATTTTTTTCAAACGGCATTTTAAACTGAGTTAATAATTCAATCAGATCTTCATTATTTTCAAGTTTGTTTTTGTGTCCCAATCCGATATTCTCAATTATACCCTGATCTGGTAATACTATGTTTTCGTTGCGAATCAGGCGTATTAGTGTGCTGTAATGTTTATCATTAACATTCTCATGATTAAGTTTCAGATAACCATTATAATGAGGATAGCAATTGCCCAGACATGACAGGAAAAGCGATTTCCCTGAACGGTTATCTCCGTAAATATAGGCAAAATCTCCAGAATTTAGGATAAAATTATGTATTGACAGGATTATTTCAGAGTGATTCATTAATTCAAATTGATTTATTTCTAACATTTTCCAATCTCATATAAAAAAACCTGATTGTTTGGCCGGCTATTGGGAACTAGCATCTGACTGATTATTTTTAAATTCAGTTTTTTAGTCAAATTCAAAAGTTCCTGATTACGAAAGTCAGGGTAAAGAATCATTATCTTAACAAAAGGATTTTGTTGTTGTACGAAAAAATTGAAAATATCTCCCATTGTGATTTCAACTTCATGACGGGCAATTGCTTTCTCTGGATTCTTTGCCAGACGAGCCTGATTGAGTTTATAGTAAGGGGGATTGCATAGAATCAAATCAAAATCCTTTCTCTGATAGTGTCTTAGATCCTGGTGGATAAAATCAAGATGAAAGGACGGATAATATTGCATAAAAAGATTTCGATTGTTTTTTGCCATATCTATGACAGATTTCTGAACATCAATCCCTGTGATTTGCCATCTTGAAAAATGTTTTTTCAACATGAATGCAATAATCCCTGAACCTGTACCGGCATCCAGAATGTTCATTTGCGAATTTTGTCTGTATTTCTGAATGACAGTATCAACGAGAAAGGCTGTATCAGAAGTTACAGCCTGTTGATTTTCCATTTGGAACAGAATCAGATCACTTTGTGGAATTGTAACAGCCTTCATTTTCTGAGTTTCCAGCATGATTCAAACAGATAATTCCAACATTTTATTGATAGCCTGAACTGCTTTTCTGGCAATTTCAGGGTCGATTTTGATTTCATTCACTTCATTTTCAAGTACATTCAATACATCATCCAGATGAGTTTTTTTCATGTTGACACAGACAGCCATGTTTGACAAAGGAAGAATGCTTTTTTCAGGATACTTGTCCTGCAAAGCTTCAATAAGACCAATTTCTGTTCCTAGAATCAGTTTGTCATGACTCTCTGCGTAATCAGCCATTCCTTTGGTTGAACATGCAAAGTCTGCATGTTTTATAATTTCTGGCTGGCATTCCGGATGTACAATAATCGTATGATCAGGATAATCCTTGCGAACTCTTTCAATGTCTTTGACTGTGAAAATAAAGTGGTGAATCGGACACATTCCATCCCACACTTTGATCGTTTTTCTGGATTTTAGCTGGGTATATTTCCCTAGATTTTGATCTGGTACAAACAATATGGGACGAGAAGAATCTAGTTTCTCAACAATTTTTACCGCATTTGAAGAGGTGACACAGACATCACACTCAGCTTTAATTTCTACTGAACTATTCACATAGCATACAATCTGATATTCAGGATGTTTGGCTTTAAATTCCTGCAACTGAAATGGTTCAATCATGTCAGCCATTGGACAGCCAGCCTCTTTCGCTGTTAAGAGTACTTTAACATCCGGATTAAGCAGTTTAGCTGTTTCTGCCATAAAACGAACACCTGCAAAAACAATTATATCCGCATTAACTTCTTTCGCTTTTTGAGCAAGTTGCAAAGAATCTCCGATAAAATCAGCTACTTTCTGAACTTCTAAAACCTGATAGTTATGAGCCAGAATAATCGCATTTTTTTCTGTTTTTAGTTTATTAATTTTTTCAACGATACTGTTATCTTCAGGGCTAAACATAAATCCTCCCGCTTATAGGTCTTTTTAACTTGCTTTGCTATAGATGCGTGGATCCAAATCCACCTTCTCCTCTGATTGTCTCAGGGAGTTCCTGGCATAATTCAAAAACTGCTGTTTCATACTTAGATATGATCATTTGTGCGATACGAGAAAAAGGCTCAATGATAAAATCAGCATCACCGTGATTAATCAAAATGACCTTTATTTCTCCACGGTAATCAGCATCAATTGTTCCAGGAGAGTTGAGTACACTTACGCCATGCTTAACCGCCAAACCACTTCTGGGTCTGATTTGTGCTTCATATCCTTCAGGAAGGGCAATGGCAATACCCGTTGAGATCAGTATTCTTTGACTCTTTTTAAGGATAACAGCTTCCTGATTGGCAGAATACAAATCATAGCCTGCTGAATGTTCTGTCATCCGTTTAGGAATAATGGCTTTTTCATCTAATTTTTTAATTAAAACCTGCATTTATGAATCCCTTTGAGCGAGCATTAATGTAAAATCTTTGAGTAAATTAGCATGTTTGCCATAAGGCTCGATGATTTTGAGAGCGTCATCAATCAATGTTTTTGCCATTTTTTTTGATTTCTCCATACCAAGAACGGCAGGATAGGTTGCTTTCTTTTCTATGATATCTTTCCCTGCTGTTTTACCTAATTTTGAAGAAGTGCCTTCAATATCTAATATATCATCAATTATCTGAAATGCCAAACCAATTTTTTTCCCAAATTCATCTACTTTTTTAATTTCTGAGGCAGGGGCATTAGCCATATAAGCACCAAAACGACAACATAATTGTATCAACTTGGCTGTTTTATTCAAATGAATAAATTCAACTGTTTTTTTCTTAACTTCATATCCTTCATTTAAGATGTCCATCATTTGGCCAGCAATGAGACCTTTATCTCCTGTAAATTCTGCCATATCCGCAATCATATTGATTTTGGTCTCTGGTTTAATTTCAAGTTCATTCACCATATTAAATGCTTCTACTAAGAGGGCATCTCCTGCCAATAGTGCAATATCAGCACCAAAAAGTACATGACATGTTTTTTTTCCACGACGGTATTCATCATTATCAATTTCTGGCAGATCATCATGAATCAGTGTGTAAGTATGTAACATTTCAATGGCAGAGCCCGCCTGAATCACCATTTCTTCTTTTTCGTTTGCATAGAGGTTATACACAAGAAGCGTTAAATAAGGTCTAACGCGTTTTCCGCCTGCAAACAAAGTGTGTCGCATGGCTTTATGAATTTCTTTAGGATAATCGTCTTTTCTAGGCAGAAAACGATCCAGAATGATGTTAATCGTTTCTTTTTTCTCGCGCATATGTTTTTTTAATGCAGGGCTTTCAGCTTTCATCGTTATCCCTCTTTTCTGTATTTAGATTTTTACTGATGGTTTCTACTTTCATTTCGGCTTTTTCCAGGTATTCGTAACATTTTTTTAATAAAACTGAACCGTCTTCGAATAATTTCAACATTTCTTCCAACTGATCGATATTACCTTTTTCAAGATTGTGAACAATCGTATCGAGTTTTTTGACAGATTCTTCAAATGAAAAGGATTTTTTATCGTTTTGAGGACTCATAATTCACCTGATTTCTTTACTAATGTTCTATATTATACATATTTTTGCTGTTTTCAGAGCAAAAAGTGTTTATGTTTTTATTGAATGTTTGCTGTTCGCTTAGAAAAGTACTCGTTTCTGATAGGGAGTTTTCTTCATTTTGTAATTGAACGATTACAAGTAGTTTTCCACTTTCAAATGTGATTTGTGCATTTTCTTCACTAATAAGGTTACTGATGCCTCTTGTTTTATTTCTATAGAGAGTTTCTTCATTCAGTGGATAAGAACAATTTAAAGTTTTTACTTTTGTTACTTTATCACTTACCGGACATAATGAAAAAGTACTCCCTTGCGGGTAGTTTAAAGGCTGAACAGTATTGGCAAAATAAATTTCCTGTGTAGCTGAAATGACATGAATATGAATGTTCTGGTCAAGTGCATATTCAAGAATCGAAATGATGCCTGTACAATGGTCAAATCGGTTTTGCATGGAATTTATGATATAAATTGTTTTAAAATGATTATTTAGACACCATTCAACTGCCAGTTCAGTATCTGTTTCGTCTTTTTCTGGTTTTAAACGGATAAAATTTAATTGTTCATTTAGAGGCTTTTGATCTGTGTTGTCAATACTTTGAAAAAAATCTTGTGTATAAATATCATTTGTTTCTTTTAGTTCTGGAAGAGTCTCCTGATAAGCGCTTAGAATATCAATAGATTGTTGAGACATTGAGTCAAAGTCGCCAATAACCATTTGAGGCATGATATGATATTTTAAAAGCAGGTCAAGCCCTGCATCCACTGCAATAATGGTGTCACCAGGTTGAATTTGGTTTAAAGTGGCACTCAGGTCATTATTGTCATAATAGGTAAAAATCCAGGCATTTTGAATGTTTCTCATGCTCAATCCTTAAGGTTTATCAGGTCATCATTACAGTATAATTTTGATAATAATGTACTTAGATAAGAAAAATCTCTTTGATTTGTAAATACATGATCTATTATGATATTTTGCTTATTCTTTGAGGCAATTCTATGATTGAGATTTTGCATTACTCATCCTTTCTTATCTTAATATAACTCATCATTTTGCATTTTATAATTGGCATACTTCCTGTCAAGCATAAAAACGATTATCTTAAACACAAAAAACATACTCTCTTAAAATAGAAAGGTAGTTAAATATTTCTATTCTTATCAAAGGAATTTACTTTTTAAATTTAATTTGATAAGATTTGATAAGTGATTTTTCTATAAAGGATATGTAACCGTATATCTGACAAATATGTTTTGAAAGTAGTCTTTAGCAATAAAAAAGTAAAGAAATCTTCTTTTGAAGAATTTCTTTACTTAATGAAGCAGTTACGTTTGGCTGTTAACTTTAAATTGATTTATAAAGGTACTCTTTCTTATTTTAACATCAACATCTTTCCTGTAAATGTTTTGTTAGCTGTTTTAAGTCTGTAAAAGTAAATTCCAGAAGGACAGATTTCAGATGAATCATTCTGCCCATTCCAGATAATGTTGTGATTGCCACTACTGTAGCTATCTTTTTTGATCAGTTTTTTAACTCTTTGCCCTTTAATATTAAAGATATCCATTTCAATATCCTGTGTCTTATCAAGTGTAAAAGCAATTGTGGTTGTTGGATTAAAAGGATTGGGGTAATTTCCTGTCAGCTCAGTCTTTGAGAGGCTTACAATATCATCAGCTGACACCTGAGGGACAACTGTAATGGTTAGAAGATTCGACATTTCTGAAATATTGTTACCTGAATAGACTGCTATTACCACATAATAATGAAGGTCTCCAAAAGGGCCTTCTGTTACATTTGCATCCGTAAAGGTCGTATCGCTCATTAAAGAAGTTATTGGGGTTGCTCCGTCTTTATAAATCATAAACCCTAATAACCCTGTGATGTCTAAGGGTTTATCCCAAGTCAGATTGACATGATTAGGATATACAAGTGTTCCTCTCAGGTTTCTGGGCGGATATTTGGGATGAATATCTCCTTGAATTTGTATATCAAAAGTGATCGAATCTCCGGCACTGCCGACATTTGAAATGTTTAAGCCACCCATCATTCCATTTTCCAAAAAAGGAGAGATGATTGAGTTATCTCCTATGACTGTTCTCCCTGATTCAAGGCTGAGAAATGCATTATTAATATCTCCTATCTCTGTAACGCTACCCATCGGTCTGTATGCCAGCAATTCATTGTATAAGCCTCCTAATATGCCATCACGGTTTCCATACCCGATGTAATTAGTGTTGACTCTGTAGGCAAGAAGCCCTGAACCAGGAAGAGCACTTTCATAAAGCCCTTCCTGTTTTCTGTATTCTAAGACAAAATATTGATTGGTGCTGTTTGGTGAATACACTTTGTAGATACAATTTCCTCCCTCTTTTAACGGTTTGAGTGAGTATGTGCCTGATTGTGTAATGACCGGTACATCAGATATCCAATTTCCATAACGAAACTTCATATAGGCAGTCATATGCTGTTTGGCATCCCATTCCATCAAATCCCAATAGCCAATCGGTTCATAATCATGATTGTAATGATAAAGGTCAGGAGCTCCGATTGAATGAAACATTTCATGGCACAAGACACTTACATCCCTGCCTGAATAAGCCAGAAAATTCTCAATTTGCAAATTATAATTCTTAACCATCTTATTTTGCAGATAGGCTGTACTCGTTTCCAGTTCCCACATATGAGGCCAAAGCACATCAGCCCAGTTATCGGTATCACCACTTACGATAAAACAGACATTATCAACCACTCCATCTAAATCACCATCAAGATTGATATCACCTGGTAACTGACTATTTACACTTACGATTGCATTTCTAAGGCATTCATGTAAACGGGCAAAGCCTGTATCTTCATCTGCATAGCCGATTGTATTATCAACACTATAAGGACGATAATAATCTCTCACATGACTGTCTGTGTATGCTACAACCTGTTCAGAATTTTGTGTAGGTAAAAAATGCGAATCTATCGTTAATTTTCCATAGCTGGCTTCTTCATAATATCCTTTTAACGAAGCTTCATTCTCATCTGAAAACCAACTGTTATAAAGTGAAACGGCTTGTGTAAAATCCGGATCATTTTGAAATTTAATAAAAACAACAATATTGGCTAAAGTTCCGTGATTTGGAGAACGATGAAACAGTTTATTGTTTCTTTTTTCTAAAGATAGATACCTTTTAACTGGCAGATTTTTTTCCAGACCAACAGGGCTGGATTTTCCAGCAGGGACTAAGCCAGGAATGACTTTATCTCCACTTCTTTGAGCATAGACATAATCACCGCTTGCAGGATTTAATAAAAGTGTGTACTTGTTTTCATCATGAATTCTGTAAGAATATTCATCTCCGGAAACATAAGCATGAATTATAGATCCATTTGCTTGCTTTAAATTGACAGGGACATTATTAAAATATGCAGAAAATAAACAAACATAATTTAATACAAGTACTGCTATAAAGATATACTTTTTCATTTTACCTCCAATTTTTTAAAGATCTTATGCTTTTAAATGAGTAATGTCAAGACTTATTTTGATTATCAAGTCAGATTATAACCGTTACTCAATATCAGTCCTTTAAGAGGAAATTACCCTTTTTCTAAAAGTGTCTTTCATGAATAAGCAGAGGTAATCTGAATCATTGATCTTTCTTGATAAATGCTTCTGCTTCCTCCGGTAGCTCAATAGCAAAACGGCATCTTTCGTATCCATCCAGAACAGACTCAAGCAGTTCTACTTTTAAAGATTGGTCAAACATGACATCCCATGCCAATTTTTCAAAACCACCAGTACAATAACACCAGAGTGAAGAAACTTTTGTTTTACTATCTAAAAGTGAAGTTCTGACAAATGGACAATGACAGGCATAAAAGCGTTTTTGAACAGGGTCTGTTTCGTTCAAAAAGGCATCCGGATTATAGGGAATTTTTTGCAGATATATTTTCCTGCCATGTCTGACTCCTGTTTGTACTTCCTGATTGTCTTTCACCATATCCACAACAGCCTGTGTGATTTTCTGTTCAAACCATAATTCACCACTATCGCTATGAGCCTGTAAATCATTAACTAGTTTTTGATGTTTTTGCTTTAAATAGTCGTCAATATCACCCAAATCTTTGAGGATATTCATCTCATTTTGAAAATAACTTTCCGGCATTCTGTGATGATTGCCTGCTAATACATTTTGACAATCTTCTCTACTCAGCTTCTCGGTCATTCGGGAGAGGTATTGATTTACATGCTGAGGATATGCTTCCAATGGACTACCTAAAGGCGGAAAAGCAATCTCAGCAAAAATACTTTCAGCCAAATCATCTCCTTTTAAGCTAATTAATCTTTCCTTCTGACTCTCAATAATACCCTGAGTTCCCAATAGAGCAAGCAGATAAATCAATGCTTCCTGATCCTTCTTAAATGAATAATACCTTGCCAGCGCAATTATTCTTCGTGCTGCATGAGATGCCCTCGAAATTTCTGATTCACAATAATGTTTTAACTGATCGATTTCCGGATCATTCACCTTTCTTTCTTGGAGAAAAGCCTTGATCTCCAGGATATCAAAAGTGATTTCTGTATTTGATAGCCCTCTTTTTTCTAATCTTTCTCTGAATTCTTGTTCTCTTTCCATTTTACACTCCCTTTGTCTATAAGCTTAAACAGTTTTTTCATTTTTGTCAATAACAAAAAATAATTAGCATACCCCGAAATTTTCTAAAATGAATGTCTCAAGTGTAATTTGCCTTGGATCAGGCTTTTTAATGCTGTCTTTTCTTCTTTTTCTGCTTGCATATCCTATAAAAACCATTTTTAAAATCTTTGAGAGTCTGTAAAAAGAAAAACCATTCAGGGCAATCATGTCATTTTTGAAATCATAAACAAAGTGACGATACTTATCTGATACTCTGAGCAGTACTTTTTTACATGAATAGATAAAAGTAAACATAAGAAACATCCATAAGTATATGCTTTGTAATCTATTA
>JAKQQL010000383.1:0-9860 GCA_029564175.1 Candidatus Cloacimonadota bacterium | reverse complement strand
GTAGGTAGCTAAAACCGTCTCCTTGTGAGCCTTATGGATAGTGATATACGGTTGAGATGAATAGACATTACTTTGCCTTTTACGCAAAGAACAGAATTCGGCTTATGGTCTTCTCTTTTTATCTTGACTTTTATACATTGTCTTATATTTTGTCAATGTGTGCCCCCGTAGCTCAGTAGGATAGAGCAGTTTCCTCCTAAGAAAAAGGTCAGCCGTTCGAATCGGCTCGGGGGCGCCAAAAACAATCTTTTCCCTCAAAATTTAAAAAAATCTTTTTTTTCTTGACAAGCTTATTTATATTCTTGTATATTAAATTAAAAAATTGATATATGGAGTGAAAAATGAAAAAGTTGAGCATTCTTTTTTTCTGGGGGATATTATTATCATCTCTATTTGGGCAGACGGTTTGGAATGAACCAGTCAGAATTGCAGCGTCCTTTGATAAGAAGATTAATTGTTTTGTTTCTTCTGAAAATGGAGGATTACTTGTTTATCATGAATTGAATGATAATATGGATTTTGATTTATTCCTTCAAAAAACAGACCTCAATGGCAACTTTTCCTCTGAAAACCCTATATCTCTTTTCAATAATGAGCTCCAGCAGAAAGATGCTAAAATGGCGAAATCATCTGATAATCAGTATTTTGTCACATGGTGTGAGATAAATAATAACCAGCAAACGGATCTTTACTTAATGAAGGTCAACGAAAATGGTCAATTTCTTTGGGAAAGCAGAATACGTGTCGGAACATGTAATGATTATGAGACGTTAAAAGACATACGGATTATTCCAGATAATAATGGAGGGACATATATTGTCTGGATAGAGAGTACAACAGCTACTTCAGAAACGATTTTCTACAACCGAATTGATACAAATGGAATAATTGAATTTTCTGATTCAGGATTCGAATGGTACAGTCATGTCAGTCTCAGTTTTGTCTCCTCAAGTATCATCGGTGAAGGACTATCCGTTATTGTTTCAAGTAACTCTACAAGTTCTATGATATATTTAAACACATTGATACCTGAATCTGAAGTTTTTCTCCAACAATCAGGGGTTTTCTGGGACAATCAGTATCAGATAATCCAGTTTGATAATCAGCATTCTATCGTTGTCCAAAACATGAATGATTCATCATCTTTGATAATTCTGGATGAGGACTTTCAAATAATAAATCAATGCAATATTAATGGGGCATTACTCTATTTGAGTAAACTCAATGAAAATCAATTTTATGTCATTACAATAGAATATCCCGGCAATTTTATGTTTTATAAATTTGAGCAGTCTGGCGATTTGATCTTTTTCAGTAACTATTCAGTTTCATATGAAGATTTCCCTTTATTTTTCTGGAGTCCGTTGATCTCTAATGATAAGATTTACTTTACAGAAGATCATTTGTATTTCTCAGTTTATGCATTTACTTCTGGTGAGTTTGGATATCCAAATTATAACTATTTTCTGATTGATCATAATTTAACTGACCATAATACGCAAATCAAAGAAATTGCCAATCTGGATAACAATCAATTTAAGTCATTTTCTGCCTTTAACAATACTAGTTTTATGATATACAACTACCATCATTATTCTCCTGAAAACTATTACTCATTTAATCGAATTGATTTTAATAATCTCAACAATGTCATATCATCTCCAACCCAATTTCTTTCAGGATTGAATCAAAAAATTACAAACTATAATAGTGCCTCTGCTTTTTCCAAAAACTATTTAACGGTTAAAACTGACAATCGTTTTAATCTCTATAAATGTAATACAGAAGGAAATAATAATCTGATCAGTTCAAGTTCTGTAAGCCCTTTTCGCTATTCATTGAAACAGATTTCAGAGGATCATCTTTTATTAATGTATTTATTACATTCTACTTATGTTGATTTACCTTTAGACTTCTACAATTATACTTTTAAAGTTTTAAATTCTGATGATGAGTTGTTATCTTCCAATATTTCAGGGATAAACAACTCCAATTTAGAAGTCTTCTCAGAAGTATTAAACGACTACACCTGGTTAAGCTACAGAGAAGAAGATAGTAACTACAATATGTTAAGAAAAATCGAATCAGGCTCATTTACTTTTGGGGATATATATCTGGAAAATGCCGTGATTATAGGTACATATCAGAATTATGTTTTATTTAGAAAGGAAGGCATTCTCAAACTGACAAAATTGAATCAGACAGGATATTTTGCTGATGGCTGGACAGAGGAAGGTATTGGCTTGCAGAATTCTATAAACAATTCTAGCTTCAAAAACGCTGTATTTCAGATGTACAACGATGAGCTCCTGATTGCCTGGGTCGAAGTTACCGGATCTATCAGAAAAATGACAATGCAAAAACTAAATCCTGATAGCGGAGAATTAATCTCAAGCGGTTCATTCTCTCTTAGTTACAATGGCATTCCTGATTTGATTCTAGCAAATAATCATATATTTATAATTACGAATATTAATAATTCCCTTAATATCAGACGTTTTGATTTAAATAGCAATCAGCTTGATTTGATATTCAACAAATTAATCGCTGAAAATGTAAGTACGTGGCACATTCAAAAAAAAGATAATCGCTTTATCATCGCTTATCAGACACAAATCGACAATTGTAACAAAGTTTTTTTAAAAACGCTTTCTTTTGAAGGCTATGGAGATCAATTTACTGACGGGTGGGAGTTACCTAATGTCTATCTACATCAGGAGAAGCCACAAATTGTCTTAACTGAGAATAATCAGGCATTTGTTAACAGACTTGAATACAATCAGCAAAATGAAAAGGCTTTAGTTTGTGATTTAGTAAATCTCAATGAGTTTGTCTCATCAGATAATCCAAATGAACCATCAATCAAACAAACGACACTAGATATCTACCCTAATCCATTCAACCCTTCTACCACGATCAAATGGATACAGGCAAAAAGTGGTCAAACATCTATCAGCATTTATAATATAAAAGGTCAAAAAGTTCAAAATCTTTATTCTGGATTTTCAAATCAAGGAGAACATCAGATGATATGGGAGGCAAAAGAACTAAGCTCCGGCATTTATTTCGTGAAAATCTCAAGCAATCACGAAACTCTTGTAAAAAAGGCGATCATCATCAAGTAAATCTTATTTTTACGAATTGTGAAACAACTTCGAAATCATTCAAAACTGATAAAAACAGGTTGTTTTAAATTACTCAGAAAAACCTTTTAAAAAAAGGAGAGAATATGAAAAAGTGCATCATCTATTTATTCATGAGCTTTGTAACCTTATCATTATTTAGTCAAACATTATGGAACTCCCCTAAAACATTTTTTAAATCAAATGAAACTAAAATGTTATCATTCATTTCTACAATAAATGGAGGGATTGTCGTTTATCAAGAACTAAATGAAGAGATGAACTATGATTTGTTTATCCAAAAAACTGATATAAATGGTAATTTTACCTTATCAAACCCCATTTCATTGTTTAATGATGAAAATCATCAGAAAGACGCAAACATCGTAAAAACATCAGATAACAACTATATGCTTTCTTGGGTAGAAATAGACAATCAGAATGAAGCATACATAAAGTTAATAAAAATGGATGAAAATGGTCAATTCTTGTGGGATGAAACGGTAAGCTCTGGCATATGCCCTGACTATTTCAAACTGAAAGAGATACAACTATTTCCAGATAACAACGGAGGCGCTTTTGTTGTTTGGATTGAACAAAACACAGCCACAATTCAAAATTTGATTTATAATAGAATTGATGCAAATGGATCTTTAGAATTCCCTACAACAGGCTTTGTTTGGTTTTCCAATAACAATCTCTCTATTTTAAAAATGCAATTATTGGGTAATGGTCTCTCTCTTATCGCTAAAAGCTATTCAGCCAGATTGTTAGTATATTTAAATTCTCTTGTTCCTGACCCGGTAATCATTTTACAAAATAATGACTATATTGAAGAAGCAACTTATGATTTCATTCAATTCAATAATCAGCAATCTTTTTTAGTTATTGGAACTTCCTACTGGTCATTTTTAATCATTTATGACGAAAATTTCAACCAGATATACGAGTACAATTTAACAGGAGGCTTCATTTCTCTCACAAAACTAAATGATAATGAGATCCTGATTACGACTTATGACATGCCTGGACGGTTTAAATTCTGTAAGTATGATATAAATGGAGATTTAGTAACCTATAGTGAGTTCATGGCTCCTTTTGACGATTACCCTGTTTTTAACACAAATACAACTTTTTATCAAGACAATGTCTTTTTATCAGATAATCAAGTTTATACCTCTTTTTATGGGAATGTTATAAATGAAGAAGACACATCAAGTTTCCAGTATTATTTGATGAAATACAATCTTCAAAACAACCATACTGAACTGATTCAAATAGCGACTACAGATAATAACCTGGTTAAATCACAATCGGCTTCTAATGAAAATGAGTTTATGATATATCATTACAATCATCAATCACAAGAGAACTATTATTGTTATAATCGTTTAAATCTTGAGAGTTTTAACAGTGTATTCTCAAATCCTGATCATTTCTTATCTTCTGAAAATGACAGGATTATTGATTACAAAAGTGCTGGAGTTTTTTCAGATAATTACTTTATCATCACTTCAGAAAAGGGATTCCGATTACAAAACTGCAATACTAACGGAGATAACAACGAAATCTTTTTTGATAATCTTCAGATAAGTAGAATTATTTTAAATCAAACTTCGAATAACAATTACCTTGTATCATATCTTCAAACAGAGCCAAACATTCAATCCTTTAACTTATATGATCAGAACAATAATTTTATCTCATCAATTTCAGATGAAATCAACCCTTCGAACATGCAGGTATATACTGATGTGATGCCAGATTACTCTTGGATTAGTTACAGATCAGCAAGCAACTTATATAATAAACTACACAAGATACAGTCTGGTTCTTTCCCATTTGGATTTTCAGGTCATGAGATTTTATATAATTCAGTAGTTTTAGGGATGCATCAAAACTATATTCTCTTTAAAAAATCAGGCGTCATTAGAATTTCAAAACTTGATGAAACGGGATCATTTTCAGCTGGTTGGACTGAAGAAGGGATTGCTTTAGTTAATGGTACGAGTAGTAATACAATCAGAAATGTTCAATTTCAGTTAAATGATCAAGGTATTCAGGTTGCATGGATTGAAATAAGCGGTAGCACCAGAAAATTAGTAGTTCATCTGTTAAACCCAGACAATGGTGAAGACATTTCAAATGGATTTATAACATTCAATACTTCAAGTATCCCTGAGATTATTTTAGTGAATAATCATATTTTTATGATCTACAATACAAACAATATTCTCTCTGTTAAAAGGTTTGATTTAATCAACCAACAACTCGTTCTTTCTTTTGATAAAGAGATATCAAGCAATGTCTCTTCTTATGATATTAAGAAAGAAAATAATCGATTTATTATAGCCTATTCGAAGCAAATTGATAATATTAAGAAAATTTACATGAAAACGCTTTCTTTTAATGGTGGAGGAGATCAATTTGCTGATGGTTGGCCATTGCCATCTCTATATCTTCATCAGGATAAACCACAAATCATTCTAACTAATAACAATCAAGCATTCATTAACAGACTTGAGTACAATTTACAAAGTGATAAAGCAATAGTCTCCGATCTAATCGATCTGAATGACTTTGTAACAACAGATGATCATAATGAGTTTGATATCAAACAAACGACACTCAATATCTACCCAAATCCATTCAATCCAACAACAACAATAAAATGGATTCAGACAAAAAGTGGTCAGACTTCTATCAGCATTTACAATATAAAAGGACAAAAAATAAAAGAGATCTATTCTTCTTTCTGTAATAAAGGAGAGCATCAGATAAACTGGGATGCCAGAGATCTAAGCTCTGGAATATATTTTGTAAAAAGTATTAGTTCCTCTGGTACTACAGTAAAAAAAATCGTGTTGATAAAATGATAAGCAGTGTTTTCACTCTTTAAACCTGAAACCAATAATGATTTTATGCGATAGCCCAGCTATCCAAGAAAGAAATAGCATCAGTTTGAAACACTTAAGTAGTTATAGTTAAAGCGCTAATATAGTTCTTGAAATCATCTTTCGAGATTCTCCATTTTGAGTATTTTGCTTTTTTCAAGCTGAAGAATGTATATCAAAAAGAATATACCAAAAAACTATTTGACAAAGTCAGCATGAATCTGAAAATGTGATTAATGACTAAGAAGAAATTACCCTGAATTGAGGTTAACAATGATCTATGCAAACATACTAAAAGAATTAGTACAGGACGAAACTAATCCTGTGAAAAAAATGTATTTAAATGAGCTGATACTCAGTTGGAAAAAAGCGCTCAATTTACTCGAAGCAGATTTTGAAAAGAATACAGTGGAATTATTTACCGATGCGATGAATTCTCATTTAAATCTTTTAAAGAATCCAAAATTCCTTTATCATCCCCGTGAAGCTGAAAATGGTTTTAAAAATACGCATCCGATTTTCGGACCAACCTACCTAAGAGATTTGATCAACCTCCTTTTAAAGCCAACTGGTCTGCTTATAAATCCTGCACTTGATACTGATTTTCAGTCATTTAACTATAACATGCATTTAAAACCAATGTCTTTTATAGATACCTTATTAAGACATCAAATCTGTTTTGATACCAGTGATCCTGTTTACTCAGTCTGTATGAAACTAGATTTACAGTACAAACCAGCACAAAAAAAAATGTTCTCAAAAGAATTTATTTCTTTCCCACTAATGATATTCTTTATTTTCAGAAACTATGGTAAACAAGAATTTAATCAGGTAGAATTGCTCAAGCAACAACTCCTTTCGAGCAATCCAAACGCCTTTTTATGTATTGTAACAGAGACAATTGATAAAAATGCTGTAAATTACTATACCAATCATCAAAAAGATCTCTTTATCCTTAAAAAAAGTTTATCCAATAATACCGAAAATGAATATGCTTTAGAAGTGGTTCAGGCGTTACAGACAAAGATTTTCGATTATATTAAAGCAAAACACATAGAATACCCTGACTTTGTAAAAAAAGGATTTTACTCAGTTCAACCTGATTATACAACAGTTCAGGAAAGCCCTAAGAAAAATTTTCAAAAAAATCATAAACGGAGGAATAATGAACAATCAGCAGATAAATGAAGCTATGATTGTAAAATTATCAAATGAGCTCCCCGCTCAAAAGGAGTTCCAACCTGGAATCAGACGAGCACCAAGCAGAGGTTATTTTTTAAATCAGAAAGAAACTCTGATTGCACTTAAAAATGCTTTGCGCTACATTCCTGAAGAACTTCATCAAACACTTGCTCCAGAGTTTCTGAATGAATTAAAAACAATGGGCAGAATTTATGGTTATCGTTATCGTCCTGAAGGCAGAATTTACGGAAAACCAATTGATGAATATAAGGGAATACCACAGGCTCGTGCTTTACAGGTAATGATCGATAACAACCTTGATTTTGACATTGCGCTTTATCCTTATGAATTGGTTACTTATGGTGAAACCGGTCAGGTTTGTCAAAACTGGATGCAGTATCAGCTGATCAAAAAGTATCTGGAAGTGATGACTGAAGATCAGACTTTGGTAGTAAGTTCAGGGCATCCACTTGGCTTGTTCCCATCCCGTCCGGAAGCACCTCGTGTTATATCCACAAATGGTTTAATCATTGGCAAATGGGATAATCCAGAAGATTTTAAACGTTTAACGGCTTTAGGGGTTGCAAATTACGGACAAATGACTGCTGGTGGCTGGATGTATATCGGTCCTCAGGGGATTGTACATGGCACCTATATCACACTTTTAAATGCAGGGCGTAAATACTTAAACATCCCTGCTGATAAAGATCTGAAAGGAGTTTATTTTATTTCTTCAGGTTTAGGTGGTATGTCAGGTGCTCAGTCAAAAGCAGTTGAAATCGCCGGTGGTATCGGCATTATTGCCGAAGTGGATAAAAGCCGTATTGATACCCGTCATTCACAAGGTTGGGTAAGTCTGGTATCTGATGATTTATCTCAGATTGTTAAATGGATGAAAGAATACAAAGAAATGGGTAAAACAGTCTCTATTGCTTATCATGGTAATGTGGTTGATTTACTGGAATATATTGATACAAACAATATTGATGTTCCGCTTATTTCAGATCAGACATCCTGTCATGCGGTTTATGAAGGTGGCTATACACCTGCAGGGATATCATTTGATGAAGGACGCCGTCTGATTAAAGAAGATCAGGACAAGTTTAAGCAACTGGTTGATGAATCACTCATTCGTCATTTCAATGTCATTAAAAAATTAACCAATAAAGGTTCTTATTTCTGGGATTACGGCAATAGTTTCATGGCTTCTATCTTTGATGCGGGTGAAAAGAGTATTGCTAAAAACGGAACTGATACCAATGAAGGATTTATCTGGCCATCCTATGTAGAAGATATCATGGGACCAATCTGTTTTGATAACGGTTACGGACCATTCCGTTGGGTATGTCTGAGTGGCAAAGATGAAGATCTGAGAAAAACAGATAAAGCAGCGATGAATTGTATTGATCCGGAACGTTGCTCTCTGGATAGAGATAACTATCACTGGATAGCCACAGCTGAAGAAAATAAACTGGTTGTTGGTACTAAAGCCAGAATTCTGTATGCAGACGAAGAAGGTCGTGTCAGAATCGCACTAAAATTCAATGAAATGATCAGAAAAGGTGAAATTGGGCCTATCATGCTGGGAAGAGACCATCATGATGTTTCTGGAACAGACTCCCCTTTCCGAGAAACTTCCAATATCTATGATGGCAGTAATGTTACTGCCGACATGGCAACTCAATGCTTTGCCGGTAATGTAGCCAGAGGGATGACACTGGTTGTATTATCCAATGGTGGTGGAGTAGGGATCGGTCGCTCAATTAATGGTGGTAATGGCATTGTTCTTGATGGCAGTAAACGTATGGATGATGTAATCATGTCCGGTCTTTCATGGGATGTTATGGGCGGAGTTGCCAGACGTAACTGGGCTCGTAATGAAAATGCCATCCAGACAGTTGTTGACTGGAACAACAAGCATAAAGGTCAAGGACAGATCACAATTCCTTTCAACTGTGATGAAGACTACCTGAACTCATTAATCTAATCATTCCATAACAGATTATTCCATTATTTCATTTATTCAGAGACGTCCGTCTGGGACGTCTCTGTAAGTGCCGTAATTCCGGTCTGGTACTGCAAAATTATCAACTTGCAGTTATAATTTGTTCTACCAGATTGTTGGCTTTACGGCACTTCTTATTTTATCAACAATAAGAATAGTTCTTCTATACTTAAAATACTTCAAACCTAAATTTTAAAAGTATTTATCATTCTTACCATAATAAAAAGAACTTCAGAATCTGTACATAAAGAGATCACTAATCAAAGAAGTCTCATCCGCATTTTCTACAGGATAGATAAGAGAATTAAAAGAGATTAATCCGATTTTTAAATAGAGAATCATTGAAAAAGAAATCTTCATACTTATAATCCGAATTCGTTTTACCTTTACGCATCAATAATCATTTCTTTTATTTCATCAGAAAAACTAAAATATATTCGCTTTTATCCGAAAATTCTATACTTTATTATTGGAGGTATAATGAGTATTATCGAATTTACAAAAAACAAAATGTTTTTAAGCTATATATATAAGATTTTAAAACCATTAATCATCTTGTTAATTCTCTATATTACTTTTGTTTTTGGTCTTATTATCCCAACACTAGAAAAAAACCTCTACAATGAGAAAATTGAAACAACCAAACGCCTGACTGAA
>JAKQQL010000194.1:0-7652 GCA_029564175.1 Candidatus Cloacimonadota bacterium | reverse complement strand
ATTGCAGAAGAGCTGCAGAATTCAGAAGTTGTACAGGAAATGACTGCAGACGAGGAAGTCTATCAAAGAACTGAAAGGACAATTGCTGAAATATTTGAGAACGATCCATTGTATAAACGGGCAAGGATTAATCTTCTCAATGGAGACGATAAAGTAGAAATCAGAGCACAAATTCAGCAAGACCTTGTTGAACTTAATTCTCTTAACCATATATATTCAAGAACAAGGAAAAAGGATGTCATGAATGATAAAGATATCATTACCAGGGATCCTAAAACCATTTCTGTTATGCTTTCAGATATTGAAAGGCAAATATATGATGGTGTCATTAATCAATATGATGATCAAAAAAACTTGGGGCTAATACAGAGAAAAAGGCAGATGGCAAGCTGTATTGTGGCGTTTCAAACTTCCAGAACTGCATTGGAAAGAGGAGTATATGAAAGGGATATTCCTGACGCTAAGTACGAAGCGTTTAAAACAATAATTGATGAAGTAGTTCTTAAAAAGAAAAGGAAAATAATTGTTTTTGCATTCTTTACCAATACACTTCTTTACTTGAGAAACAAACTGAATGAATCTGGAATTCAATGTGAAATTATATATGGAAGTATTACAGACAGAACCGAGCGGATAGATAAATTTCATCACAATGAAGAGATCAAAGTCCTTCTTTCATCAGAGGTTGGAAGTGAAGGTATAGACCTTCAGTTTTGTGATGCATTGGTAAATTATGACCTGCCATGGAATCCTATGGTTGTTGAGCAAAGAATTGGAAGAATAGACAGAATCGGACAGGAAAACAAAATAATTCATATATATAACCTGATAATTAGTGATACTGTCGAGGAGAAGATTTATGAGAGGTTATATCAAAGAATAAATCTCTTCAAAGAATCTATTGGTGATCTGGATGAGATATTAGGAGAGAATGAGCCACTTGGGGATATTATTATTAAAGGAATTGAATCGCTTTATAAAACCCGGCTTACTGAGGAAGAACAAATATTTGAACTTGACAGATTGCGTACTGCAATAGAAAATGAACGACTGACGCTAAAACGGATTCGATCAGAACTTGAAGGATCATTCGCTAATGACATTCATTTCCAGAATGAAATCGAAGCTATCGAAAAGAATAACAGGTACTTGACCAAAGAAGAAATAATTAAATATCTCGAAAGCATAATTAGGATTAAGCTTAGCTCACTCCGACTTATTCACCTTAATAATGAAATCTCAGAACTGGAATTACCTAATAGCGATAAGAACATAATCTTTAATTTTATTGAAAGGTATAAGGACGATCCGGCAAAGAATCCCGAACTTGAAAATCTTTACCGTAATTTCAGGACAAGGTTTGCAGGAAACCGGAGAATAGAGATTACATTCGATCAGCAATTTGCATATCAACATAAAATGGTTGAATATATATCAGCATTTCATCCGCTGATAAATGCGATCTCAAATTTCTTTGAAAAGGAAGGTTTTTATCAGAACAGGGCACATAAGATCCTTCTTCATAAAGAGTTATTTTCTACTGAGAATGGCATAAAAGCAGGTTTTTATGTACTGGCCGTTTATAAAATCACAATTAGAAAACACTTTAGTGAAACAAAAACAAGCCAGTTCTTTTATCTGCGTTCGGTAGTCGCAGATATAAATGGCTCGGATGCAGTCATTTTGGATAATAAGGTTAGCGAATATATCCTTGGTATTGCCCAGCTTAATTGCGATATGTTCCTATCTGATGTGAAATCCGACCAGGAATTTATTAATATGGTTCGCCCATCGATTAACTCCGCGATTATAAAAGACGTCAATCAAATAAAGGAAGATGAGAGGGTAAAGTTCTTTTCCAGTTTAAACCGTAGGACAGATCAGGAAGTCAATTACATTGACAGTCGAATAACCAGAATGAACAGATTGCTTTCAGAAGGGAAAGGTATTGAAGCAATTATCAGAAGTGATATAGAAAACCTAACCCAGAAGAAAGAAGAATTGTTAAGAAATAAGGATTATGCAAAAGTAGAAGCGGAGAATAACTTGATGTCAGTTAATCTACTTGAAGTAGTATGAAGGAGTATCACATAGGATTTGATTTTGGAACTTACCAGAGCAAGGCATGTGTTTTTGACATTAAAAACTCAACTCATGAATTCATTAGATTCCAGGATGGCTCATATTTTCTTCCATCGCACATAGCCAGGGGGTACAATGACCTGTTTGTTTATGGAGGTATTTCTGCCGAAAATGCTCTTGAGGAATACAGATATTTCAAAATTGCAGCAGCAGATGATCCTGAGTTTCACATTGAAACTTTTGAAAAACCAGTTGACAATAAATCAGATTTTTATCATTTCTCAGACATTATAAATTTTTCTCCGGAGTTCCTTTCAGTGATATATATTACTTATGCTCTTTTCTTTATTAAGGAAAAATATACCAAACCTGGAAATGAATCTTCATCGAATTCAAGTATTATTTCACGGTTGTTTCGCAGGAAAGAAGTGGAAGAAGAAATCAGGTTTACCGTTCAAATAGGAATACCAACTGAATGGTCGCATATTAAAAATCTGAGACGAAAGAGAAAATTTGAAAACATTCTGATGCTCTCAGAACTACTACAGAAAAAGTACCATACTCTATCTTCCTTTCTAAGCACTCCTTCAGTTAAGATTATAGAAGATGTCAGGAATATTTATAATTCTTTTGACTTTAAGTCAATTGATGAATTTAGCAACAGATTAAATGAACTGGGAGTATCTGTATATCCTGAAACAGCTGCAGGCCTGACTTTCATTCTTAAAACCCGACAACTCCCAAAAGGTTATTACGCAATTATGGATGTCGGAGCAGGTACCAGCGATATTTCTTTCTTCCGAGTTCTTGATGATGGTACAATAAGATATCTTGCTTCAGAAAGCTATTTAATGGCAGCAAATAATGTTTACCGTCAATATTTCGGAGAATGTATCACAATGTCGGATTTGAGTAAGGCTGAGAAAGATGTAAAGGCTTTGATTGATAAGGAAATATGGAAGAAGAATTCCAGACTGTATGCTGCTTTGAGGGATGTGAACAAACATCTTGATTCTGTTGTATATAAGCTTTTTAATGGAAGAGTTTATTACTATAGAAGGGACATGGTGTCTAAATATTGTAATCAGCCAATAATTTTATATGGTGGTGGAGCGAGGTTACCTGTCTTAAATTCAGGCAAAATTATGATCCATGACAATGGTTGCATAAGTATCAACATCGATCATACTTATCTTGAAAAAGATGATATTGAACGGTTTACCTCAATAATAAACATTATTCCATATGACCAGTCATGGAAAACTGATTTCAGCTTGCTTGTCGTTGCTCTGGGACTATCTTATATCAAACCTGTAAGCTCGGCAGAATGGTTTAACACTTCTGAATATAACTGGAAAGATGGATCAAATCCACAGGAAGTTCAACATCCTTTTAATGAGGATTGCTACATATATGATGTTCTGAATTCTAAGTTTTATGATGATCCAAAAAACTAACTGGACTCCAATTAATCATGAAAATCAGTGAAAAGCAGATCAAAAGTATTAATAGAATAAGACAGGAAGTCTCATTCAAACCTGAATTTCTACAGTCGCGTATATTAGCTGAGAATAGCGCAAGAGTCTTGCTCGATAATAAAGCCGGAAGATTTAAAGTTTACGATCTGGAACTTTTTCTAAACCATTGTAATACAGAAAGGATTCCGCTAAAATCTGAACCCACAAAAATCAGAGAAAATGAAACATTAAAACGTTTTGGAGTAGCTTTTATCGGTCAGAACAGGAGGCTAATGGTCAATGCGCTAAGAGAATGCAATTACTGGATAGGAAGTCTTTGGAAGACGAATGATGATCCATTCAACATCTTGTCTCAGTTTTGGAAATTAAATGAGGTCCCTGGTGCAGGTATGGGATTGCCAACAATGATATTGTATCTTAAAAATCCAGCCGTCTATAATGTATGGCTTCCATTTCTGAATACGGCATTATCACAATTTACAGGGCAGATATTATCTTCAAAAAGAAATGCTGAAAATTACTACACTTATAATTCAATCTTGAATAAAGAACTTAGAGAACCTTTTGATCTTAAACCACAAGAAATAGATTATATCATATTCAGGATTAGTTTTTAGGATTTAAATACTTTAATCCACAGATATTTACCATCCTTTTTTACTCTGGCCAACTTTGAAGTTGGTATGCTCAAGGTCCCTTATATCCCTTTGTAATAAAATTAATAAAGTTCTAAGTCTTTTAGGATTACCTGCTGACCTAGCTGCGGCATCAAATAAATGGTTAAGCGAAGGTTTCTTTATGAATTTAAGATATAATCCCTCAAACTCTTTTTTTAGATTTGCCAGATAATCATTCAAAGCACTAATATTCATCTTATACAATAATCCATCCTCTACAAACTTTATTCGGGGGATAAAATTATCTACCGCTTTTTTCGAGGATTCCTGAATAATTTCTTGATTCTTTTTCGATAGAGTATGTATAACATCATCTATTAATTCATCAAATTGTGGCTTCAAGTAATTGCTTTTTTTTAGAGCTTTGCGATCTTTCTTAATTCGTTGAATTGCACTTAATTTATCAATTCTTTCATTAAAATTACTGTTCTTAATAAGATCTAAAAAATAACGGATCTCCTTCAACCTTTTAATCATCTCATCATACCTCAGGTTTGGATTTGCTCTATCCGTCTTTAATTTAAAAAGGAATTCGGCTAAAATATTAGAGCCTGAAACAATATGATAATCCGCTGAAATATCAATGGCATAATCATATTTTTTAAAACCGCCAATAAAATCTGCACTTCTACTACCTCTTCTACTCATTCTCGCTTAGTAAAAATTATTTTGACCGTTTTGCCTCAGCATGAACTTTATTAGTTGTCTGTTCATCTAGGGTTACCCATGTCACAGCACCCGAAGGATGCTTATAAGGAACAGGATTTTTAAACTTAATAATATCCTTGAGTACCCAGGCATATTGACCCTCAAGATCTTTTGCCTCAGCTTTAGTTAATGGCCTAAATCCCATTATTGAATGCTTTTCATAAGCTATTTGTGGAGTAAGTTGAATAACTTCAGTCAGGTTGGCAGTACCTACAACAGTGCCAGATCCTGCTCTGATAAGGGCAACCGGGCCAATTTTCTTGGTGAGCTTTGATCTGATTTCCCATTTCTTTTTTCCAGCCAGAATCATATCGATCCATGGTTCACGAATTGGAATTGCTGAAAGTGTTTCCATCCTTTTTTATTTGAACATTATTTGTTGCGGTTTCACGACAAGTGTATCTTTTGAGACTGCTAGTATTCTTTCAAATTCTTCAACTCTATGGAGTTTCTTTCGTCTCATCTCAATAAATGCTCTGAATACAGCTTCATATGAGTTATCAACCATCCACTTTTTGAAGGTTTTATAAGCATCCGGTTGTTGGTCAAGAAGTGTATTGAATGTGGTTAGCAGCAATGGATTATAATCTGACACATTTTCGATAAATGTAAAAGTATAATACTGTGCCAAACCTTCGGCCAGAAATTCATCAGTCTTTGGAAAAACATCCCAGTGCAAATTATCCTTATCGAATCCAACATGGTTATAGGCATGGGACAATTCATGGGTCAGAATTACAGTAATGAAATTTTGAAGGTTAAGATTATATAGTTTTGAGAATAGAATGCAGGGTAACAGATATAGTTCAACCTCATGCTGTTTAATAAAATAGCATCCAAATATGTCTTTATTATAATCATCCCTCAAGAATGAGAATAAATCACGATTTAAATTTTCGAACGGATAATCTTTTATCAGTTTTTCAGCGTAATCAATTGAATAACTAATGGCGTTTGCTGCAAGAGGATATTCAAAATGTGGCTTTACTTCATAAGCAACATTCCTGAATTGAAGAAGGGTAAAATACAGATCAAAATCAAGATGCTGATATCGTGTTTCAATGACGTTGATAAATGATTTATCATATGATGCTTTAATTCTGACAGGAACTGGGATAGCTTCACCTCTTTCATCAATTAGCTTAACTCCCATTTTATCCCTGAGGTAGTCTCTGATTTTATTGTTCCAGGATTTTTTAACGATTTCTGCCTCTTTTTCATAATCGCTATAAAGTTCATGAATCTTTCTTAAGGTAGGATTTCGAAAAGAATAACCGATTAAGTTATTTAAGCTCATAGAAATATTTTATTTATGGAATACCTTACTGATTAATTCATCAATCTCCCTAACCGAAATGGCACCACGGGTACTCCCATCTTCGATTTTCGTCGGTTTGTCTTTCGTTACTATTAAGTAGCCATTTCTGCCTCCACCTTCTTCCCAGGGCAGAATATTATTTTCCAGATACCATTTATACTTCTCCTCCCATCTTTCAACATACTCTCTGTCATGCATCATTCCACAATGTTCCCAATAATATGTTATCCCTAATTCTGGGTTTTCGATGGTAAAATCTGGCAGCTTTTCTACCTCCTTAATCACAAGTTTCTTTTCATAGGCAGGGGAAATTCTTTTATCCAGGAGTCGTTGATAAATCAGCAATTCACTTTTCGATCTTAACATTTTCCCGTCACTTGCCTGATGAATGAGGTTTTTCTCCAGGTATTGGCCATCAACTTCAATTAACTCAGGATCTGTAAAAAGATTGGTAATGCGTTTTAAGGTATCCGAATAGATCGGGGATGATAGAGTTTTAATATCAAAGGTTTTACCCTGAAATAAAACAATGATTTTTTGCCTTTGTCGTGTTAGTGCGGTATAAAGTAATTCCCTTGTTAATAAAAAGCAGGGATTAGGAATGATTAAAAATACTTTCTCAAATTCACTGCCCTGGGCTTTATGAACTGTTAATGCATATGCTAATTCTAACGGTGGATCATTTTCATCTTTGAAATCAAAAGAGGTGAATGAATAAACAAATCCCTTCTGTGATGAAAATTCAATTTCCACATATTTTGGTTGCCCTCTGTACTTAGCCTTCTTCCTCTTAAATTGTCCGGTTACTATACCGATTTCTCCATTCGCAAGATATGTTAATGAATTTTCTTTCGGATACACATAATCACGACTGTGGTTCCCGAGATTAATAACCTTGTCACCATATACTATTTGTTCGATTCCTAAAGGTTTTGGAATCTTTTTTTCTGTGTACGTAAAGTTATTATATCCATTTACCGTTCTCCCCTTAATTGCATATTCTATTTTATCTTTCCTGAAAAGCTTGTGAATTTTTCTGTTAATAGCTCTCACTCCCATAAGTCTTTCCTTAATAGGTGAAAGAATTTGCCAATCGTCAATATTTTCTACAGCAGGGTTTGAATCGAAATACACTGCGTCAAGACTATTATTAAAATACCTTCCATCTACTGATCCTAACTTAAGATTAAAATGTTCAATGTCATTGATTGAGCTTAACTCCAATTCTTTAACTAGTACATCCTCGAACTTTTTCTCAAAATCACTTTCATTTTCCCAGTTTACAATTTCCAGGTAGGGGCTTACCTTTTTTGTTAGTATATCATTTATTATCTGATCAGCTCCTGGTTCAAGAGGTTCACCACTAAACCACTCAGCTAACTGAAGATC
>JAKQQL010000186.1:0-4283 GCA_029564175.1 Candidatus Cloacimonadota bacterium | reverse complement strand
ACCTTCTGCGGGGAAAAGCTTCTGCATAAGTCCTTTTTTATGAGTCTTGAGCGCATCGAGTTTTTGCGTTTCCGCGGTGATGAGATTGTCGAGAGAAGTGAGGCAATCGGCTATTTTTTGTTGTTCAGAATATTTTGGAATTGGAACTTCGAGCAACTTTATAATCTCAGCATTCAGATTTTGCACGCCACTACCAGCTGCATTATCCATAAAATATTCTTGGCTTTTTGGTGACAAGATTAAATAGTAAAGGTAATCCCTGCTGGCTTGCTCATCAATTTGTGTAACAGCTATCCATCCATCATGAATGCATGATTTTATTGTCAAAATGTAGGGGCGTCCAAAACTCATTGAGTTGGACATTATTAAATCGCCAGGATTAACTTCTCTGGTTTTACTTAATGCACTTGGCAAGACTCTTTCTTTTGTAAGTGTAACATATTTTGATTCCTTATCAACATCAGCAATTTTCAACCAATTCAATCCATTCGCATCTGTGGTTATATATTCATCAATAGGACGAGGTGAACCTCCACGTACGATTTGAGAGAGATCACCAATTTTTTTCTTTTCCCACTCCCCACTATCTTTAAACTCAGGAAACCGCAGCTTCGGAACCAAACCTTTATTATTCTTCTTACTCATAAGTTTTCAGCTCCGTGATTTCTCAGCATTTTAATCATATCTCTTCGTACTTTTGAAGTTTATATATCCACTTAACCAATCAAATAATTCCTTGACACAAGCTTAAAGTTCCATTATCTGGAACACAAGTCCTTCTCAAGTGAAAGTAGGCCACGCGCCTCGTGTGATGCGTTGCATCGCCTAGCTGATTGAAGGACTTTTTTATTTCTGATCATCAAAACGCTCTATCGTCACGGGATTTTCTCTGTTAAAATATGTTCCGTAATAAATCTTCCCGTAACTCAAATCATGAATCAAGCTGATTTTATCTTTCAAAAAATTATAATACCTGAAATCCTGAAAAGTATAAACCCTGTGAATCGCCCATAAACAGTAATCAACCGCCTGCAAACCCGCAATTTGATTCGGCTGCTGCAGAAATATTCTCTGTTCTCCGTGTTCAATATTAGGATATTTTTTTAACATCCGGTTCTTTGCACTATTAAGCGCGTTTTCCATATTCTCGTCATTAATAACAGAATCCAGTTTTGCAAAATAAATATCAATACATGGGAACAAATGAAGCGTTTGCTCCAGAAGACGCTCAACCATATATGAATACAAATTGCTTTTTTTACCCTGAAATTTGCTGATAAACTGATCAATTCTTTTTTCAATGACAACGACCCTAAAACGAAAATCGATCTGTTTCAGAGCCTTGAACACTCTCTCCTGAACCTCACGGCAATCCCTGTTTGCATGAAAACACTTTATTGAATTATGAACAGAAGGAATGATATTAAGAAACTCATCTTCTGCAATTTCTTTTCGTATTTCAGAAAACATTTTATGTAGAGTATTATTATCAGACAGTTCGATATAACCGACCATAAACCAGCGTGAAGCTGCCCCTGTTGAAATGAGATCTTTTTTACCCTTACCGAGAAAATTGGGATCACCCGACTCATCCAGAAAATAGAACATGCGATGTTTATCACTCATACGCGCCGAGTCCGGCTATCTCGCGACCGCCCGAGAGTTTTTTCAGAAGAGGAATCAAATCTTCCATCAGTTTAAGTTCTTTTTCTGTTCTCTCTTTCCAACCAAGTTCAAGCGGCTCCATCAAATCGTTCAGCTTTCCGCCGTCAAAAACCATACGGTCAATTACTTCATCAACAAATTCCTGCAATGCTTTAGGCTCAAGTCCGTGTTTTCTGGCAGCTTCAGCCATTTCTCTATCCGCCTTTTCCGTTTTAAAGCACTGATATCCTTTTTTAATCTCTTTTTCACTCAGAGCTTCACCGGCTTTCAAAGAATTTATATAATCGATAATGTCATCGCGCTCTTCCATAAGATTAGCGCTAGAACAAAGCATATTGATCAGCTGTTCGCGGCTCATCTTCTGTTTCTTCGGTTCACTCTGCGTAAATTTTGAAATCAGCGACATTATGTAATCATAATCAATGATAGCAGAAGAAAACAGCACAAACTCAAAATCAAGCTGTTCAACATCCGGACTAGTACTTGAACTATCTTTGCCCTGCTGAGACTTTAAGCGCTGTGCCGTCTCCAGATATACACCGCGAAAAGCTCGCATGGTATCTTCTGGCAAACGTTCATTGATTTTAGCAATGTCTTCCTCAGAAAGATCGGTATATTGATCAAGCTGAGTTTTTAGCCTCTGAACTTCCTTGAATGTATTTATAAATCCGGCGCGAGCCTGATCGCCTTTTAAATTATTCACATCTTCCGGCTTAAAAGATACACCCTGCGCTTCCATAAATTTCTGAAGTTTGCTTACAGCTTCATCAAGTTTGCTTATAACCTCAGGTGCCGGATCAACCAGCCATATTTCTTTTGCCTTGCCTGTGTCCTGCCCCGAAAATAGCGCAATGGCTTCGTCGACTTCTTTGGACTGTTTGCGAAAATCCAGAATATTGCCGTAAGGTTTAGTATCGTTCAAAATACGGTTAGTTCTTGAAAATGCCTGAATCAATCCGTGGTGCTTTAGATTTTTATCAACATACAATGTGTTAAGATACTTCGAATCGAATCCCGTCAAAAGCATATCAACAACGATAACCAAATCTATTTTATTCTTATGAGGATAATCAGCATTGGAATATTTATGGTCTTTAATACGCTTCTGCACATCCTGATAATATAAATCGAATTCTGTTATGCGGTGGTTTGTTCCGTATTGCTTATTGTAATCGGAGATAATAGTTTTCAATGCTTCTTTTTTTTCTTCAGGTTCTTCTTCATTGTCCGCTTTTTCCTGCGGCAAATCTTCCTGTATCTGCCTGACATCCTTATCCCCTTCTGCCGGAGGAGAAAAAACACATGCGATATTAAGCGGAATATAATTTTCAACATTCAGCTCACGCCAGCTCTGTATTGTTCCAAAAAGCCTGTAATATTCAATTGCATCGTTTATTGTAGATGTCGCCAATATTGCATTAAACCGCCTTTCATTCGTAGCGGCATCATGTTTATCTAGTATTGAATTTATAACAGCAATTTTACTGACAGTGTTATCAGCTCCGGCTTTTATTTTTTCATCCGGCTTAAAATAATCAACATGGAAGCGCAGAACATTTCCATCGTCAATCGCATGCGTAATGGTATAAGCATGAAGTTCTTTTTCAAAGATATCCTTTGTTGTTTTAAATGAGCCAACTGTTCCATCTACTTGTTTATAACTGGCGTTTTCTTCAAAAATAGGTGTTCCCGTAAAACCGAACAGCTGCGCTTTCGGGAAAAACTCTTTGATGGCTTTATGATTATCTCCAAACTGTGATCTGTGGCACTCATCAAAAATAATGACAATTCGCTTGTTCCTTAATGGCATCAATCTGTCTTTGAAAGTCTGTTTTCCTTTTTCCTTGCTATTCTGATTTCTTTTACTGTTATCATCTAGGGCAAGTCCGAGTTTCTGAATTGTTGTTACAATAACTTTATCTGAATAATTTTCAGACAAGAGCCTTTCTACAAGTTTTTCAGTATTGGTATTTTCTTCAACACATCCTTCCTGAAATTTATTGAATTCTTCACGCGTCTGTTTGTCGAGATCCTTACGGTCAACAACGAAAAGACATTTTTCAATATCTGGATTATCTTTCAATAACGTTGACGCTTTGAAAGAAGTCAGTGTTTTTCCGCTTCCGGTAGTGTGCCAGATATAACCGTTGCCCCTGTTTTCATGTATACAGTCAACAATAGCTTTTACCGCATAAATCTGATACGGCCTCATAATCATCAATTTCTGTTCGCTGACAACAAGAACCATATATCGGCTGATCATCTGCCCAAGCGTACATTTCAAAAGAAATCTATCAGCAAAATCATGCAGATGCGTGATTTTCTTATTAGCTTCATCAGCTAATTGGTAAATCGGAAGAAAACGTTCATCCACATTAAATGCAAAATGATCTTTATGATTATTTGCAAAATAATAAGTATTGCTCTCATTGCTGACTATAAACAACTGTACAAAACAGAGCAGTGAGTTAGTATAACCATTCCCGGGGTCATTTTTATATTCAACAATCTGCTGCATTGCTCTTTTCGGCGTCACCTGAAGAGTCTTAAGTTCAATTTGAACGGCAGGTATTCCATTAATCAATATAATAACATCATAACGATGATGACTGTTTTCA
>JAKQQL010000185.1:0-1269 GCA_029564175.1 Candidatus Cloacimonadota bacterium | reverse complement strand
TCAAACCGACAACGAACAGAATGACACCTCAACTGATAATGAAACAACAGACAGCGAAATTTCTGATGATGAAGTCTCCCTTGACGACGACCAGCCCGTAAACCCTGTCGGGAAGAAGGATTCAGGGTGTTCCGTGGTGGTTATTTAAACACGAACAAATAACCTTGACGAAACTACCTTAATCATTTAATTGTTTTCAGATGTTTTGTTTTTGAGAGGACACAAAATGATTAAATTCAAACTTACAGAAAATCTTGCAGGAGTTGCTGTCAGCGGCGATTTTAATGATTTTTATGATCTTGTTGAGGCGTTTCATGAAATTGCAATATATGAAGACGACACAAAAAATTCATATTATTCTGACATCTCAACAAGGGCTCTCGGCCTTTGTTATGACATCAGACATGCATATCAGGGTGACAGATCAGTTTTACTTGAAGAAAACGGAATGGATAGAGATAAAATGAAATGGCACGGCATTATCACTCCGGAAAGCAATGTTTATTACGAATGCAAATGCATATTCCCGGAAATGGTATTTAATATGCTTGCGATTGACAAACTCATTGAAGTAAAAGCCCGTAATCTTTCTAAAAACAGATATTTTGAACTGACCGATAAAAAAGTTCTCTGGAACAAGTCATTGTCAATGCTCAGGTTGCTGCAATCCCAATTTGTCGAGTGTGTTGAAGAAATACATGAACCTCGAAACTTTTCCAGATGGTACAATCTGGTCGCATCAAGAATAAATTCAATTGAAGATATCTCTGACAGCTACATGGATCTTTTGAACATCTCCTACCTTAAACTTGATAAAGATAACCGATTGAAAAAATTAAACATCTACACAAAACGAATCACTGAATTTTACCATGACCCCGATTACAAAAAATTAAAAAAGGAACTTGATGAACTCAAAAAAGAGCATGGACACTCCAATTTCCGCTTAAACATGGAATATCCTGAAAAAATAGATTGGTGAAATTTAATCATCCGGCTTCAAGCAGATTATAGCCAGAACGATCAAATAATTTCAAAGCGTTTAACCCGACGGCTTTTGTTTCATTGTATGAATAAAATGCGATTCCGAGAGCTCCAATTACAGGGAGCCATCGTGATGCTGCTTTGCCGGCTGATTTTCCTGAAATGTTTATGCCGATTTTCTTCAAAAGTTGTTTTACGGCTGAATGTGAAAGAGACTTGACAACTATTTTTGATCCGCACTTTACAGACATTTCTTTTATTGCACTGGCTGTTGCCTGTTTAAAA
>JAKQQL010000168.1:0-3941 GCA_029564175.1 Candidatus Cloacimonadota bacterium | reverse complement strand
CCCTCCATCGGAGGGGAATTTAACTCATTCATAATTCATCATTTATCATTCACAATTAAACTAAGCGCCTCCCTGTTCGTAGGGATTTGCAAAGCGAAGCGCCGTAAATCCGAAAAACAGAAAGAAATCACCTTGATATGTGTTTTTTTCTCGCAAAGTACGCAAAGAAGAGCTTTTCCCTACAGAAGATAAAACAACTGGTACGTGATATAATTTCCCTCCTGTGGAGGGGTGCCCCTTTGGGGCGGGGTGGTAAGTTCGCTTAGTTGTAGCGCAAGCAACCTGCTTGCGAAAGTAAATTTTTCATGCTTTTCGTAGTGATTCAAACAATGTATCACGCAGAGAAGATTGTATCAAAATCAACTGCTCTTGACAGGAATTTTCAATCATTTATCATTCACAATTAAACGTACCACCCCGTCACTTCGTGCCACCCCTCCATCGGAGGGGAATTTAACTCATTCATAATTAATCATTTACAATTCACAATTAAACTTACCGCCTCCCTGTTCGTAGGGATTTGCGAAGCGAAGTGCCGTAAATCCGAAAAAGATAAAGAAGTCATCCTGATCAGTGTTTTTTCTCGCAAAGAACGCAAAGAACGCAAAGAAGAGCTTACGCCGTAAATCCGAAAAAGATTGAATCATGTTTTAAAATCATTCAGGGGAGAATGATGACAGACGCTTGATCTTCTCCCAGACTGTTATCATAGCCAAAGGTACATCTGAACAGCTTTTTCCCTAAGTTTTTGCTTTTTTCCTGATGATATTTTAAATTTATCCGTTCGCCTGCATTATGATTTTCAGGATGCCACAGATGGACAGGATAATCATTATAAAAGGGATTGATCCCTTTAATCCCTGAAAAATATAATCTTCTGCCGAAGTCATCATCTTCATTTCCCCAGCCTATATAATTTTCATCATAACCGTTTATGCGAATATAATCTTCCCGAAAGATGCCAGCAACACCCCCTCGGAACTTGGTTCCTGATTTTTTCAGATGAAGGAAATGACATAGACGCTTAAAAAGATCTTTCTTAAATTGTTTTTTTACTCTTTGAGTTTGCTGATGAGTGAGAAGATTGCTTTGTTGATTGAACGGGCTCTCTGTTGCCAGGTGAGTTGTTTAGCCTTTAATCTTACATTATCACTTATTTTGCTTAATTCTTCAATATTTTCCGTTACTTCTTTTAATTTTTTTGCCAGATTCATATAATCGTCTGGTTCGAAATAATAACCGTTTACATCTTCTTCAATCAACTCTCTGCAAACTGGTAAATCTGAAACAATTACTGGAATACCATAACTGATAAAATCAAACAGTTTTAAAGGAGAAGTCAGATATCTGTTAAAGAAATTATTATTTAATGGGACAATTCCAAGCAGTGTCTGTTTTAAAAAGGATTCCATTTCATTTTTATTAATCCAACCGGTAATCGTTACTTTATCAATTAGATTATATTTATGGATTAACGCTTTCATCGAATCAATATCACTTTTGTTTTTCCCTCCAATAAGCAACAACTCGGGTGAATCCTGATATTCATTCAAGGCTTTGAGGATAGTCTCAATCCCTTTATGTTTATCGAAGGATCCAATATAAGTGATGTATTTTTTGAATTTATCCATAATGATCTCATGTTGAATTAAGCCGGTTCTACATAGAAAAAAGTTTTGATTGGGATAGACTTTTTTGTACAAATTGATTTGACTGTTTTGCAGGCAAATGACACCATCCATTTTAGGGATATAGTGATTCTCAAGTTTTTGAAATCTCTTTTTTCTGGATATCACGATATCATTTCTAAGTGAAAGATCTGAATAAAAATCATGTGTTTCAAACAAAGCAATTGTATTAAAAATAGTCTTTAAGATGTACAGGAATTTTAAAAAAGAATTGGAACGGGTAATAAGGGCTTCAATTTTATATCTATGGTTTATCAGGGACACCCAAAACAAGACACAGAAAAAAAACAGAAAGTTTGATTTTACAAGAAATTTAGGTCCAACCTGATGAATGTGTAGATTTGCAGGGATTTGTAAATTAAAAACTGAATTAAACACTTCAACGCTTGATTTGTTAGAATTTCTTTTTATAAAAAAATGACAATGTTCATTTTCTGATGCAAGTCCCATACAGGTCATCGTAGAAAAAGTCATTGAAGGAGAATTAGAAGGCCAATACCCTGTATGGATATATACAACAGTCTTTTCTTTCATTTCAAAATTTCTCTGATGAGTTTATCCAGTTTGGCAGTAATATTTCTACGGTTATAAGTATCAATCGTTGTTTGATTTGCCTGAGGCAATTCTATTTCCCTGGAAAAATACTTTATGAGTCTTTCAAATTCAATCGCATTATGTTGGATATCATTTTCAAGAAATACAAAACAGGCATTGTATGTTGACAGAACATCAAAAAGTTCACCTTTTCGGGAAATGACCGCAAGTACAGGTTTTTTAAAATAAAAATACTCAAACATTTTAGCCGGCAGAAATTGAGTCGTAAACATCTGGGTTGCAAAGAGTAAGAAAATATCAGAATTGGCCATTTCAAGGAGACACTGATCATGAGGCAAATAATCGTATATTTTTACACAAGGTTTTAAATAAGGGTAGCTGTTAACCCATTTATCATTATCTTTATTCCCAATTATTTTAATAGAAAACTTATTTTTAAAATTATTATCTTTTGCAATATGTTCATTAAGTAATTTAAAAAAGACCCTAGGAGAGTGTGTGTTATTTAGTCTCCCACAATAAGATAACACTATTTCATTTTTAGTTTCGGTTTTCTCAGATATATTTGTAAAGTCTTCCAGGTCATAGCCATTTGTTAAGACGCTCACAGGTGTTTTTGTAATTGTTTCAAAATGTGTCTTAGCCTCTTCGGTAATAGTTGTAACATGTGATACATAATCTAAAATATTTTTCTCAAGAATTCGATGTTCTTTCTTCTTTTTCCATTTATGAAAATCAGGATAGAAAGACCATTCATCTCTAAAATCAGAAATCAGGGGAATTTTTAAATCCTGTGAAATCGACTGAGCAATTTGTTGAACTGAAAAGGGAGGTGATGAAGCAAAAATAATATCTACTTTATACTTTTTCGCTAATTTTATACCCTTTTTAACTGCGGTAAAATGCCATAATCTTGCTTTATCAGGGAAGAAAAGAAAAGAGAGTAATTTCTTTTTTATATCTCCAGGGATATATCTTCCGATATCCGTAGTTCTATATATTAAGATTTCTTCTGGTAAATCTTTTAATAAAGAGTAGTCTTTGTAATTATTTGTTGCTGGTGTCGTTAAAATAATAAGCGTATGTCCAAATTTAGCCAGATACTTCGCAAATTTAGCAACTCTTTGTACAGAAGGACCTCCATCAGGAGGAAACATATAAGAAATCATTAAAATTGTACTCATAATTTATAATCCTTAAATTGTAAATTTTTTTATAAATCTATTGAGACATACCTCTGATTGTTTTTACTCTATTTGAGAAGCTGTTTAGCTGACAGCCCAGAAATGAATGACCGTAAAGGCAACCGCTACTGCTATCCATGCATTATATTCAGTATGGTGAATCCAGTGTTTGAATGACCATTTACTGACTAATCGGCTCGGTTTGAACTGTTTGGGGAAGAAGATACCCGTTTGTCTGATAAAAGAATCCCATTGCTCTGCAAATAACATCTTAAGTTTCTTTTCTTCGCCCTGAATCTTTGGCATATACACAAAAAACATGAAGAATATCAGAATCAACCACAGATAAACGGAATTGAGCAGGATGACAAACCCGACTGCAATGAGCAAAGATCCAATGTATAAAGGATGATGGAATAAACTGTAAGGACCTGTCGTGGTCAGTTTTTTATTTTTATTGATAATGCCGGCGGCCCAGCTTCTTAACAACACGCCTAAAAAGGCAATGATCCCG
>JAKQQL010000167.1:0-3160 GCA_029564175.1 Candidatus Cloacimonadota bacterium | reverse complement strand
TTATGCGAATATAATCTTCCCGAAAGATGCCAGCAACACCCCCTCGGAACTTGGTTCCTGATTTTTTCAGATGAAGGAAATGACATAGACGCTTAAAAAGATCTTTCTTAAATTGTTTTTTTACTCGTTTACATTGTTGTTGGGTAATAACGGATTCGTATTCTCCATGAGAGATAAGTGTTTCGTCCATCAGAATAGCCTGCGCCTGAGTAGTTCTGACAGGCCAAGCCACTACAAAATAGCCTTTTTTGGCATGATCAATCATCGTTTTTAAAAAATGACGGGTATAGACTAAATCCTGATCCAGGAAAATCAGGAAATCTCCTGAAGCATATCTGACACCGTTATTGCGGCATCTGGCAAGTCTGAACCCTTTATCTGCCTGGGTCACATATTTTATCGGACATGAAAGCTGTGGCTTAAATTCATTTAGAATACTAAGCATATCTTCTGAAGATCCATCATCTGCAATAATCAATTCCTCAATTGTAACACTCTGATGACAGAGAGAAATCAGGGATTTTCTGAGAAAATCAGGTCTGTTGTAGGTATTGATAATGATACTTGTTTTCATGAATCAACGTCTTTTAATCTCATTAAGCAAATCACTCAGACTTTTATTTAAAGATTCCTTAAAAAAGAATTCTTTCATCTGTTGACGATGTTTCTGAAACTGATCATGATCGAAGTGATCCATTGATGCTAACAATTCATTGAAATGATAACATTTACAACCAGGAGTGACTTCTTCATAATCATAGTATATCCCGCGCATATCACTGATGTACGAATGTTTGTCAAAACAGAAGAAGATAATCGGTTTATCGAGCAGGAGGTAATCAATATAAATGGAAGAATAATCGGTAATCAGGCAATCTGTAAAAGTTAAGAATGGATAAATGTCTGTTGCACTGTTTAAAAATCGAATATGAGAAAAATCTTCAAAACGGGTATGGAGATTTTGGTGCATCTTGACCAGCAGAATATCATTTCTTTGGCTTAAAAATTCATTCCACTGTTCGAAGTCAATATGAGCTTCTTTTAAAAAGTCTTTTTTCCCATCACGAAAAGTAGGTAACCAGATAAATACTTTTTCGAATTGAGTAAGTTCATCAAGAAGTTTGACTTCATATTCGGATTCAAATTGGTAGATCAGCTCTCTGAGAATTTTTTTATCAGTATTCAAAATTGTATTTCTGGGGAGTGGGGCATAGGTGAGATGTTGGTCATTTAAACGAAATGCCGATTTGAAGGTACGGGCTGTCTCTCTGGAGCTGACAGTTAGCAAATCAGGTCGTTTATACAAAGCCGGAAAGCTAATTTTTTTGAAAAGATAAGTTGAGAAATTAAACTGATACTTCCAGGCATTAGCCCCTTTTTGAATGTCAAATTCAATACGTTTTAAGGCAAGTCCATGCCATAGATTGACATAGACAGCTCGAAAAGAATACCAGTAGCCGGTATCTGTCAGATTGGTATTGGTGATATGATACTTTGCCTTTTTCATGAACGAAACAGCCTGACGGCTTTTTTGATAGTAAGCTTCAAATCCCATTTGGTTGAGCTTTTCGCTCATTTCCTGACTGCGTGAAATCCAGATTGCACGTATCTCGGGATGATGTGCTTTGATATACAAATAAAGATATTTACTGTTGTCAGAAAATCCTTTGTTGTAAGTGCCAAAACACCATAAATTGGGGTCTCTCTTTGCGAGACCATTTAAATAATATGCTATAAAACGATATGAGAGAAAAAGGTTTTTTATGATTTTTTCGATATGCTTTAATTTCATAATGACTAGAATCGTCCTCTGGCTATATGTTTGTGTTGTAGCCTAAGCTAACAGCTTGCGAAGATTTGTCAGGCAGTTTGCTTGACCATGCGAAGTTAATCTGTAACAGGTACATCAGATTCTTTTTCCAGCATGACAATTTCATTGATCTGGTACATTTGCTTAAACAATCCAGCGTAATACTCAACGCGGTCTTTACGGAATTTTTTATACAGACTGTTTTTGGGTCTGAGGTGATGAATACTGACTGAGTCTGTTTCTGCTGAGATTAAGCCATGATTCATCGCTTTGATAAAGAAAGCGGAATGTTCGATTGTTTTTAAATCATCGTCCCAGCGTAATTCCTTAATCTTATCAGTTTTTGCAATGAAGAAATTGACGACCATATCATAGAATTTCAAATCGTCTTTGATTTTATAAGGTTTTTTTAGTTTGTAAAGTACCTGATTGTCAATATTCATACGACAGGCGCAATCCAGCTTCTTTTTCCCTCTGTTAACGACAGAACCAGCCAGGATATCAATCTCAGGATACTTTTCAATCAGATGGATAAAGCGTTCAATCTTTGTATGGCGGGTAAAAACGTAATCATCGTCCAGCAGGATAAAGTAAGGAGTTTTCGTGTGACTGAGCAGGTAATTTCTGCCAAAACTGGCTCCCTGATCGAAGTCAAGGCGAAAATGGGTGAGATTGAATGGATAAGATTTGTCAGGAAGAGAAGGTTGCTCGCTGTCATCTGCAATTAAGATATTGATCTCTTTTCCTAAAAAACCATAGTGTAAATCGATGGAATCCAATGCTTTTTTAATGCTTCTGGTCTTTCAAAGGTCTTGATGAAAAAAGTCAGTTTTCTGAAATCCTGTCTAAGCTGTTCAAGTTGAGAACCGTATTGACGCTTGAGCCAATAATGATACAGCGTTTTTAACATGATAAGCCTTTTAACTGACAGCCCAGTAATGAATGACTGTAAAAGCAATTGATACTGCTATCCAGGCATTGTATTCTGTATGGTGAACCCAGTGCTTGAATGACCATTTACACCATAAACGGCTGATTTTGAATTGTTTAGGGAAGAATACACCCGTCTGTCTGACAAAGCAATCCCACTGCTCTCCAAATAGTATTTTGAGTTTCTTTTCTTCAGCCTGTATCTTTGGCATATACACAAAAAACATGAAGAATATGAGTATCAGCCAGAGATAAATCGAATTGAGCAGAATGACAAAACCGACTGCAATGAGCAAAGATCCAATGTATAAAGGATGATGGAATAAACTGTAAGGACCTGTCGTGGTCAGTTTTTTATTTTTATTGATAATGCCGGCGGCCCAGCTTCTTAACAACACGCCTAAAAAGGCAATGATCCCG
>JAKQQL010000156.1:0-10865 GCA_029564175.1 Candidatus Cloacimonadota bacterium | reverse complement strand
TATTGACACATTAATAGAGAAACGAGAGCCCCAAGTTTCCGAAGAAACTAAAACGGGGTCATCTCGTCAGTTCCCTACTAATACTAATATAAAAAATAACGAAAATTGTCAAGATTTTACTTGACTTTAAACTGAACAACTTATAAGTTAAAAACAAGGAAAGTCAACAAATTTTCGTACTTGTTCTCTTATTTTAAAATATAGTAAAACTCAAATGTTACAAACCGCTTTGACATTGATTTTGGACTTTTTTAAGCTATAGTAGTCTTATCCGTCAGCAAATGCCTCTTTTTTAAAATAAACCCGATCATTTTGAAGTATCATTTCATTTTGATTATTTTTGAATTTCTCTTGTTTTGAATTGTAAAGACTATTCTGATTCAGTTGATAATATCTGCTCACTCTTTTAAGTATTCTTAGTTCAACAGCCCTTTTAACTGACATATCAGCCAATAAAATTTTCAATAATTCCGAACATAAGACATTATTCTCCGTATTCAATGAAAAACGCTTGATCAGTGCATGAGTAACCATCAAAAAGACAGCATAAGAAGAAATTCCTCTCTTTCTGAGGCCAGGGTATTCTTTTTTATAAAGCAGGGCATAATGAGCCAGATCTTTTTTAAAAGGCTTACTCAATCCTTCCCAAACCATCCGGCTAATCGCATTGATCTGAATAATCGACAAATTCTGCTTTTGCAGTTCTCTTTTTACTTTTTTTCTGAGAATGCAGACATTTCCACCGGCATACCAGGCAAGTGCCAGATCACCGGCTCTTTTTGGATAATCATGTGTTTTCTTTTTAAAAATTACCTTCATATACTCCTCTTACTGATAATATACTCATATCCTCTTAAAAAACAATATCTTTTTCATTTTATTATCATATCTATCCTGTAGAAAACTCATTTGCTCTTTCTTGACATCTTCCTGCTCACTTCCCATAAACAACCTGCTGCGATATTCAGGTGAAGGGCTTTGAAGCAGGAATGAAAGAGGATAGAAGCAGAGATGAAAGGCCGCTTGTAACGCAAGCTACCAGCTTGCGAAAGATTTTTGTTACAGACAGATTAGTAGCAGTCTGTAGGGACAAGTGAAACGCTGTTCGCACGCAATAGTACTGCAAGCATCTTGCTTGCAGTACGGGTTATTTCGTTACTCTTGTTTTTGCATAGATAAGAAAGTATCTGGGAAAAATGGATAAAGGAATCAGGCAATTTAGCTGTCACCGAATAACTTTCTTATATTCATACGCGCTTTCATAGCTTGTAGCGGAGATTCACCTTCCTACTTTGCCTTTTTACCTCAGTTTTACTTTCAGAAAGCCAAGAATCTATACTTTGTTTTGTTAGAAATAGAAAAAAACAACAATTACTGAATACGCCTGACAACACGAAAACCATTATTACTATAACGATCATCTATATTACCATCGCAACGATTAGAAACCTGGCAATAACTTTCATCAACATCCCAGCTGCCTCCTCGTTTAGTACGATAGTACGGACTGATAGTAGTTGTCGGATTAGTATATGATCCTGATGGGTAAGTGGCAATCCAGTCCCAACACCATTCAAAAACATTACCGCTCATATCAAATATACCCAGTTCATTTGGTGCTTTAGAACCCACTGCTTGAGTCATATTAGATGAATTATCATATAACCATGCCACATATTCTATCGTATTAGAACCTGAATATGTAAAATTCTGTGATTGATTACCGCCTCTGGCTGCAAATTCCCATTCCATCTCCGTTGGCAATCTGTAACCATCAGCACTCATATTCATCGTAATTGCATTCCAATATGTATTTGCCTGGGTCGGTACAAATCCCCAATGATCCGGATTTGTATCTCCATCTTTGGCATAACAGGGAGTCAACCCTTCCAGAATACTCCTTCGGTTACAATAAACCAGTATATCATACCAGGACACACATTCCACTGGATGAGTCGGATGATTGGAAAAATAAGAGGGTGTTGCTGATATCCCATTTGTATTCCCTGTCATGACACTTTCCCACTCAGCCTGAGTGACTTCATATTTCCCAATAAAATATGATGAAAGTGTTACCATATAAGATCCTTCATTGGGGCTGAAAGTGCCACCAGAAACAAAAGCCATATTTTCAGGGATAATCATATTGATTGTAAATGAGGCAGTCACTACATTACTTTGCTTGTAATCAGGATGTAGAGCAATTGCTTTTATTGTCTGAGTTGTATTACAAGATATTGGATGAGTGTACAAGAGTGATGAACTATTTGGATCTGTCCCGTTAGTGGTATAATAAATCTCAGCACTTGTTAATGAACATGAAAGAGTAACTGTCTGACCAATTGTAAAGATCCCGCCTTCAGGACTAATTGTTGGTGGCGGTGCTTTTGGTAAATCATTATCAGGCTCAGTTGTTTTTTTTGAGCATGAAGTAAAAGAAAAAGCTACTATTATAACAAGTAAAAGCAAAAAACAAATTTTTCTCATAATCACTCCTTTTATCCAAACTATCTTTTAATTTATTTTCAATGCGGATTATCATTTTCTTAATGGGTAAAATAAAACACCAGATTAAACAGTCAAGTTCTTTCTTAGAACATTTTAATCTCAATAGAAAGGAGACTGTTCATTCTTTATACCTTAGAGGCAAACAAGTGTATCTTATGACTTCAAGAAAATAGCTTCATCTCCATAGCGGTAGTTTTTTAAATGCACCTTTATTAATATCAGTTAAATCTTAGGGAAACTCTATTGGGTGCGAAATGCCGCATGTTTGAAGTTGATAGTTCACTTTCATGTCTGCTAAACAATCAGCAAGTTTGCGGTGGAGTCCAAGAGAGTTACCAAAGATAGGATTTTTATTGTGGGTTTGAACTTTCTTTGCTTACTTTATTTCTTTCAAGAGAAAGAAAGCAAGATCACATGTAAAAAATATAGATAATTATTACAAATCTCGTCTGACAACACGGAAGCCTATACTGCCAAAACGACCACTCTGATTGGCGCTCCCACGAGCCGATACCCTGCAATCATAGGCAGTACTGCCCCAGCTACCGCCACGGGCTATCCTCATTGACCCGCTTGACGGTCCTAATGGATTTGTCTGATCATTAGAAGGGTATGTGCCATCCCAATCCCAACACCATTCATATACATTTCCACTCATATCATAAGTACCCAGATAATTCATGCCTTTGAGACCTACCTGTTTTGTGCCATCTGAACTAATATTATAATACCAGGCAACATTACTTGCAGTATTTGATCCTGAATAGCGATACTTCTGTGATATATTTCCTCCTCTGGCTGCAAACTCCCATTCAGCTTCTGTGGGCAAACGATAACCATTGGCATTCATATTACAGGTAATAGCGTTCCACGCTGTATTGTTACTTGTTGGTACGAATCCCCAATTATTGGGATTTGTATCACCTGCTTTTTCATAACAGGGAGTCAATCCTGCCTGAAGACTTCTTCGGTTACAATAAACCAATACATCATACCAGGAAACACGCTCTACCGGATGAGTAGGATTATTGGAAAAATTTGAAGGTGTGGTAGAAATATTATTCGTATTCCCCGTCATTACAGACTGCCATTCAGCCTGAATGACTTCATATTTACCTATATAAAAAGAATCTAAAGTAACAAGATGTATCGGCTCTTCATCTATAAATGCAGTTGTATCACCCATTTCAAATACGCCACCTTGAGCAAAAACTAAATTTGAGAAAGGATTCGTATCTAAAAAATAAACAACTGAAGTAACAGTACTTGGTATATAATCGGGGCATAAGGCAATCGCTTTAATCGTTTGTGATTGGTTTACCAATATCGGAGCGGTATATAAATCGGATAAGTAGTTTGGTACAGATCCGTCAGTTGTATAATGAATCTCAGCATCGGCTAAAGAACATGATATCGTTACAGTTTGGGCTGATGTATAAACACCACCTGCAGGACTGATCACTGGTGAAGGAGCCATTGCAAACTCTGTGGTCTTTTTTGAACATGACATTAAAACCAATACAGCCATCATAAGCAAAAATAGTCTAAAAACATGTTTGTTCATAATCACTCCTATTATTATTCATTTATTTAATAATGTACTACTCAGAGTTTTAATAATACATCCAATTTGTGATCTATCAAAAATCTTAATTGACTTAAACAGCATTTTTTTAGAAGGCTTGTAGGGATTTGCGAAATGAATCGAAGTGAAATGCCATAAATCCGCTTTGAATAACTGTTTGAAATATTTCTCAGAGTGTTTATATTTTTTGTTTTCCGGATGTACGGCACTCCGCAAGCTCCGTTTCGCACATCCCTACGGACCGTTTTTACATTCTTGTTTAAAAGAAGCATTTTAAAGACATACGAACTTATAATAATAACAAGACATAAAATACTATCCGCCTTAATCTGTGTAATCCGCGTCTAAAAGACTCACATCTGTTTCAAAAATAATCTTGCCAGAAAGGTTTTCCGGATAGTTACTGCATGAAATGGGCAGAGTTCATGACAACACATACACTTGATACATTTGCTTTTGATTAGTGTCGGCTTCTTGGCTTTACCCTCCAAAGAAAGTGCTGACATGGGACAGCTCTTGACGCAGATACCGCACTTTTTACAGGTATTGTCAAAATAGGGATAATAGTTAAACAGCAGATTAAAGACTTTTTTGATTGAAGAAGGCAGAGAATCCAGAAAACGCTTTCTGAACTGAACTTCCTTGATCGCCACATCGGTAAGTATCTCATTTTTAAAAGCCTCTTCTATCTCAATATCTTTCAGATTAAGCGATATATTCTGTAATAATTGATTCAGATAATCCAGTTGTTCTATCTGAAAGCCCATCATTCGGGAAGCAGCATAGTCAAGTGCAGGTGCTGTTTCTGAGATAAACAGTCTTTTAAAGGCACGCGGTTTTCCGGCAGAAGGACCTTCGCCTTCCATCCCTACAATACCATCCAATACATTAAAAAGAATCCTGTCCTGGATATGTGAGTAAATATCAATGATCACCTGAGAGAAATCCTTGGGTTGAGGAAAGCGTTTATGCAGTTCGGATTTGAATAAACCCGGTATCAGTCCATAGAAATTCTTGACACAGCCGGTGTATAGCATCAGGCTATGCGTCTTCATCTTTGCCAGATTGATAATACCATCGACTTCAAACACTATCTTTTCAAAATGATAATCTGTTCCGTTAATCGTCTTGTGAACCATGCCGTTCTTTCCAAAATCAAGCAAAGGGATATTATGTCGAACACAGACTTCACCCAGTCCGGTGTCTTTCCAGACCTTTTCAGCTGAAACAATACCGCCCGGACTGTCTCCTACCCAAATCCCTTTACCCTGTTCTTTTAAAAAGAGAATCATCGCTTCAAGAACTGCAGGGTGAGTGGTAACCGCCTTATCCGGATGATGAGCACCCAGCATATTAGGTTTAATCAAGATTTTATGTACTTTGTCCAGCTTGCTTTTAAATGGTTCAAGTGCAAGTGTCTCACGAAAATAGTTCAGTATCTGTTTAATGTCATATTGTTCAATGGCTTTAATATAGACTTTAGAACTGGTATGGGTATTCATAAACTTTCTTCTCTGTAATAATAGCTTTAATCAGATGAGCAGGACTCACATCAAAAGCCGGGTTAAAAACTTCAATATTCTCAGGTGAAATCTGTTGTCCCCTGAGATGACTGACTTCATCTGCATTTCTTTGTTCAATTTCGATCTGATCACCATGTTCCAGATGCCGGTCTATCGTACTTTCCGGAGCAACGATGTAAAATGGTATTTTGTAATAATCCGCTAAGATAGCCAAATTCATGGTGCCAATTTTATTGGCAGAATCTCCGTTTTTACAAATCCGGTCCGCACCGGTTATAATACAGTCTATCTTCTGGGTTTTAATCGTATGTGCAGCCATATTATCTGAAATCAATACAGCTGGTATGTTTGACTTCTTTAACTCCCACATGGTCAAACGCGAACCCTGCAATAAGGGTCGGGTCTCATCAGCAAATACTTTAATCTCACGGTCTTTGGCAATCCTGCGAATCACACCCAAAGCTGTGCCAATCCCATAAGTCGCCAATCCACCGGTATTGCAGTGAGTCAAAAAACGGGTAAATTCTTTGGGGATATACTCAAAACCATTTTCAGCCATCTGATTGCAGGAATTATACTCATAATGAAAAAGAGAATCCAGGTATTCAAAAAGTTCAAATACCAGTTTATCTTCTGTTGTGAGAGCAATTAGTTCTCTGACACGGGTACATGCATGAAACAGATTAACCGCTGTTGGTCTGGAAGCTTCAATTTCAGCTACTGCTTTGAGTAATTTTTCTTTAAAGTGGTTCTCTTTTTCAAATTCCAGTCCTGCCATCCAGGCAGCACCGGCAGCAGCAATACCAATTGCCGGAGCGCCTCTGATTCTGAGGGCTTTGATGGCTTCTATCATCTGCCTGTAATCTGTAATCTCTATTTGTTTTTCAGTCTGAGGCAAAAGCGTTTGATCCAATATCAGCATAGATGCCTTTTTTCTTAATATACTATATACTTCCATTTTGGGCTCCTTGATTTGTATCGCAAGCTACCAGCTTGCGAAATATCACTCTTTGTAACAAGCAGATTGCTTGCCCTACATCAATTCTTGACAAGCTGGTAGCTTGCCCTACAACACTATTCATCTTCTGTCAGAATACGCTTCAGCTCATTGAGTTTTTGCAGAGCTTGCAAAGGGGTCAATTCGTCTATGTTTAGGTCCAGGATACTGTCTTTCAGTTCCTGTAATTTTTTATCTTTTTCTTCGGTCTCTTCCACAATCAGGTCGAAGAGGTTCATCTGTTGCGTCTGATTTAGCGATTTCTTAATTCTGGCAGTCAAACCCTGAGGACTGATCTCAATGGCTTCCAGATTCTTCAAAATCTGTTTGGCTCTACTGATCACTTTCTGAGGGACACCAGCCAAACGCGCTACCTGAATACCATAACTCTGATCAGCGCCACCTCTCTCTATCTTTCTCAAAAAGATAATCTGATCATTCCATTCACGAACTGCCACATTAAAGTTTTTGACACCTGACATGATATTCTCCAGTTCGGTCAGCTCATGATAATGGGTAGCAAAGAGTGTCTTGGCATTGATTTTGGGATTATTGTGAATAAATTCCACAATCGACCACGCTAAAGACAAGCCATCAAAAGTACTAGTTCCTCTGCCGATTTCATCCAGCAGAATTAAAGAAGCAGGCGTTGCTGAGTGCAGAATGTTGGCAGTTTCGATCATTTCCACGAGGAAAGTACTCTGACCCTGCGCCAGATTATCTGAAGCACCAACACGGGTGAATACCTTGTCAAAAACCGGCATATTTGCTGAATCACAAGGCACAAAACAGCCCATCTGAGCCATAATAACAATTAAACCTATCTGCCTTAAATAAGTAGATTTACCTGCCATATTCGGACCGGTAATCAAGGCAATTTTAAAATCCTCATCATTCAACGAAACATCATTAGGGATAAACTGTTCATCTTTTAACAGTTTCTCAATCACCGGATGACGGCAGGCATTGAGCTCCAGAATACCCTCTTCATTGAATTTCGGTCTGTTATAACGATTCTGATGCGCTATAAAGGCAAAGTTTGATAAAACATCCAACTGAGCAATTATGTCAATATAAGCCTGTATCATCGGTACTTTTTCTGCCAGTTCCAGTCGGAGTTTGGTAAAAATTTCATATTCCAGATTTTTAATTCTTTCCTCTGCCCCTAAGACTCTGGATTCATGTTCTTTCAACTGAGGAGAGATGTATCGTTCGGCATTAACAAGGGTTTGTTTGGCGATGTAATATTCAGGTATTTTTTCTTTGTGTTGCCGGGTAATTTCTATATAATAACCAAAGACTTTATTAAAACCAATCTTTAAGGTTGGAATCCCTGTCTTTTGTTTCTCGGATTCTTCCAAACGAGCAATCCAGCCTTTTCCGTCCCGACTGATCGCACGAAGTTCATCCAGTTCAGGGTGAATGCCGATATTGATAATATTGCCATCAGTAATAGTCATAGGCGGATTTTCAATGATATGATGATTGATCTTTTCTACAATTTCAGTATAATTTTGAATACTGTTGCCTAAGAGATTGATTAATTCACAGTCAAAATGTTTCAATAATTCCTGAATCATGGGAGCCGTTTGTAAATAAGTGCCAAGTACAGCAATATCACGGGCATTGGCTCTGAGTGTGGCAAGCCGGCTGATAATACGGCTTAAATCGCCAATTTCATGCAGAATTGTTCTCAAATCTCTGGTAAAAGCGATATTATCCTTAAAAGCATCAACGGCATCCAATCTCATGCCTATCAGTTCCTTATCCATGAGTGGGTACTGCAGATAATGCGTCAACAGTCTGGCACCCATAGGGGTCATGGTTTCATCAATTACAGATAACAGACTGGCTTCCCTGTCATTCGTTCTCATCGAACGCAGCAGTTCAAGATTACGACGTGATACCTCATCAATCTGCATATAATGATCAAGCGAATAGTAATTTAATGCGGTAATATGGTTCAGGTCTTCAGAACGCAAAGATTTAATGTAACTCAAAGCTACTGCTGAAGCAACAAGGCCACTGTGTTTATTCTGAATACCCAGACTTTCCAACGAAATCACATGAAAATGATCTTTAATCAGTTTTTTAGCTTCAGAATATTCATAATGCCAGGTATCATAAATGCTTAAAGCCGGTTGATAATCCAGTCTTAAATCTTCTAAAATGGCTTTCTGATCAGATGTTCTTACCACAATTTCACGAGGTTGAGTTCTTAGCAATTCATCTCTGAGTACTGCCTGATTGAGTTCAGTAAAACGGAAATCACCTGTTGAAATATCCAGACAGGCATAACCAATTTTTTGACTGTTCTTTTCCCAATGAACAGAAGCCAAAAAAACATTATCTTTTCTGGTGATGAGTTTTTCATCCAGAATTGCACCTGGCGTTATAATCTCAACAATTTCTCTTTTTACCAAACCCTTAGCCAGTTTTGGATCTTCTACCTGTTCCACAATCACAATTTTATTACCACTTTTGACGAGTTTATCGAGATAGTTATCCAGTGCATGATAAGGAAATCCTGCCAGGTGTGGTGCATCTTCATCATTTTTGTTACGTTTGGTAAGGGTAATGCCTAAAATTTTAGAAGCGACTTTTGCATCATCATAGAAAGTTTCATAAAAATCGCCCATACGAAATAGTATAAGCTTATCAGGATGCTTGGACTTAACGTCCAGGTATTGTTTCATCAGGGGAGTTGATTTTTGGTCACCAGACATAGAATTGAGATCCTTATCTTAAATTGGAATAAATGATTCCTTTGTTATCAGGGGATAAATAAAAAGGCATTGATATTATTATTTTTAACATTAGCCAGAAAGGTATTCGCAGATTCTTTGGAGGTAAAAGGACCCTGTATGAGCGCAAAGTATTCTTTATCGTTTACCGTCTTTGTTATCACAAAAAGGCTTATACCTCGAGATTCAAGCTGTTGTTTATAATTTTCAGCTGCTTTAGGAGTACTAAATAAACCATATTGCAGATATGATTTTCCTTTTTCCAATTCAGAAAATGAAATGTGTTTTTTACTACTGCCTGATTTTGGAATCTGTGGTTGAGAGATATTTGTTTCAGTTTCAGTAATGGCGGGTTTTACTGTTTGTTGCATACGTTTATTGTAATCAAGAATCAAATCATCAGCATAAACACGATACTGACTCTTTGGATATTTATCCACTATCAGTCGAAGCGTTTCAATTGCCTTGCTTAATTCATTCTGTTTCTCATAAAGCAAGCCTTCTTTATACAAAGTATAAGCCTCTAAATCAGAAAAATTAGATGACGTATGCATCTTCTCCTTAACTGCTAAAAACGCATTCAGATTATTCTGAACCAGATAAACATCTAAAAGTAGTGCACGGAGTTCAAGAGAAAAATCCCCATTTTCTTCATTATCCAGATAATTCTCAGCACAAATTATGGTATGTGCCCATTTTTTTTGTAAAAAATAGACCCGTGCCTGCCAGTAATAGCGTTCTGTAATCAAATCAATATTTTTGAGTTTTTCAAGTGCATTTTCATAATCGCGATTAAAAAAATCAAGTTTTGCCAGTTCCATATTACTTAACTGTCCATACTTTGATTTAGGAGATTTTTGATATGATTGAGAATAATAAGTCTTTCCTTTGCTAAGTAATGTATTCAGTTTTGCATTATAAAAAAGCTTACAGGCTAACAAATCCGGATTGTCAGAGGCAGATATTCTCAGAAAATTATGGTTAATATGAAGATCCCCATCAATATAGGCATTTTCAATTTCGGAAATAGTTACCCCCCATAAAGTTAATAAAAAATTTAAACTGATCAGGAAGGCAAGTATTTTTTTATTCATTAAATGTCCTTTATAAATCCATTAATAGCTATTGCTACTTTTTCAGTATTATCCAGCTTCATAATACTGATGTTTTAAACTGGAATGCTTATAAAAATGCTTTATCTAATCCCTTTTTCGTTTAAAAAGGCAGAATATCTTTGGTCAACACCCATGATATGACCCATCAGCCAGTCTTTCAAAAAATTCATCACCTCTATAGAAATCAGGAATTTACCTGCTTCAAAAGAATTTCGTGATTCAGTTACTTTTTTTACGAAATCAGTATGCGCATTTTTATGAGAAATATAATCAGGGTAACTATTCTCAAACATCAGTTTTTCTTCAAGGGTAAAATGCTCAACGGCATAATTTGCTAATTTGGTAAACAATTCTCCCATTACCTGTTTGCTTTTTCCCTGAGCCATCGCATCG
>JAKQQL010000369.1:0-1838 GCA_029564175.1 Candidatus Cloacimonadota bacterium | reverse complement strand
TTCAGCTTTAATTGTTCTGGCTGCCGGTAAGCCGGAAAATTTATCAGGAAATCCCGTCATCACACCTGACACCTCAAATTCCTGATCTCTGAAAGTGAATTTGAAATTGTTTGCAAAAACCGTATCGGCAATTTTTATATCACCACTTGCATCTTTAAATAAAATGCTGTCATTCCTGAGACCTAAACTAAACGATTTAAAGTTCAGTGAAGCTTCCGGGTGAAAGTTAAAAAAATCGGAAAGGATAAATTTGCTTTTCTTCTGAAGATTGCCGGCCATATTAAGATTAAAATCAATAAGACCGGTTGCAGTGGAGATTTCTTTCAGATTAAAAAAGGCTTTAATCTCTGAAGGGACCAGTCTGCCCGATAGTTTAAGCGTGCTATTCATCGTTTTAAAATCAGAAAGGCTGAATGATCCTCTGTATTGTGATGATCCGAATCTTCCTTCAAAATCCGATACAGATAACCGGCTTGTTTCAGGCTTCATTGATGAGCCATTCGTATAAAAACCCCTGAACGAAAGATTATTAATGCTTAAGGGAGAATTTTTATATTTTACACGGCCTTGTTTTACATCGAAAGCTATTTCCATAAGAGGATTGGAAGTTCTTGAGAGGAGTCCTTTGAAATTGCACTGAACATTCATTATCCCTGCCGGATCGTAAGCTGATAATTTTTCAAGATATCGCAAGGGGACATACTTCTTAATTCCCGAAAGGTTTATATTGTTTCCGGTGAAGGATAAATCAAGAATATTTCCAGATGATACAGAGCCATTCACCTGAAAACTATTTTTTTCTATCAGGATATCGCTTTTTGTGAACATAATTTCTTTATCGGAACTATGCAGATTGACATCAAAATCAACTTCTACGATTCTTGTCATACTAAAATCATATAGTTGAAACTTATCGATGCGAAGCCTGCTTATCGCCGAGAAATCAATATCTTTGCCGGATATCCTGCTTTTAAGACTACCCGATCTGGCATATCCATTAATAAGAAGTTTAGTAGCCCTGTTATTGTAAAGCGCATATACATCTGACAGGTCAATTTTTTTAATATCCATGACAAATATATCCTCTGCCGCCTTCGGTCTCTTTGCAACAAGTTCATAATTAACAAATCCGGAAGTATCCGTATACAATTTCAGGAAACCATCCTTGATTCCTATCCTGTCAATATTATAAATACCCCTGATTATATCTGTGATCCTGAAATCCATTGTTACCAATCTTGCTGAAAGAAGGGTATCGGTGTTCATGCCATTAAAGCAGGATGGATCAAAACCCGGGGAGGAATGTACAAATACATCCCTGATATCGAGAGACGCTTTGGGGAATCTCTTTAGAAAAGATAGTCTTACAGATTCGAAATCATATTTTGTAAGAAGATTTTTATTAAGAGATCTCAGGATGATCGCTGCAACCTTATCCTGGACGAACAATGATGAAGTAAAAAGAACAATAGTAATTATAAATATTATTGAAGCAACTATTTTGCTTATTTTAAATACTAATCTCATTTCCCCAGTAGAATTTCCGTTTGCACGACTTATAACGGGGGACAAAGGTAGTTTATTTGAATCAATTCATGATGACTTCCTGAGCAGGAAGTCAAGATTGTCATCAGTCGTTGCTTCAAAAGGAGATGAACCAAAATGAAAAATCCTTGCTTTTCGTGGTCCGGTCAATTTAATTTTTTGGTCTTCAACTAAGATCATCGTTCCCTCTCTTAGTCCGACAACATAAATGTCACGATTTATTTCGATGAATTCTTCGATACGCTGATCTCTTGTTTCTCCTGCATGTCCTTCAGGATTAGCATCAAGATAAT
>JAKQQL010000150.1:0-13330 GCA_029564175.1 Candidatus Cloacimonadota bacterium | reverse complement strand
CCAATATCATGGATTAAACCGGCAGTAAACTCTTCTCCATGAAATGGAATCCCTAGCTTTCTGGATAACCATCGGGAAAGATGGGCAGTGTAAATTGAATGTTTCCAAAATGCACTGTGATCAAAAAGTTTTTCGCCTTCAGTGTCGAATACTTTCATTAAAGAAACACCGATCACGATATTGGTTATTTCATTAACTCCTAAGATGACCAAAGCGGTTCGCAATGTATCTACTCTGTTTCTGATGCCATAGTATGCAGAATTTGCTATCTTTAATACACGTGCTGTGATGGATTGATCATTGTTCATGAGTTCACTGATTTGGCTCATAGAAGTGTTAGAATTACCTAAGATTCTGATTAGTTCAGATGCTACGATTGGCAGAGTAGGTAAATTGTCTATCCTTGCAAGGACAGCCTGAATCTCATTTATTGTTTTTGGCATATTAACCTCTTGATTTAATCTATACTACTTTTTTCTTTTAAACTATTTTTTATTGTTAAAGCCTGTTGGATTAAATTATGATCATTGTCTGATATGGAAAGAACCCGCTGAGGAAAGGGGATTTCAATATTTTCTGCTTGAAATCTTTCAAATAAGTCCATTTTTAAACTGTTTGAACAATCAATAAAATTCTCTTTTGTTGCCCATACACCAATTTTAAAGTTGATGGATGAATCCCCAAAATTTACTATTGTAACCAGAGGACTGGGTTCTTTTAATGCAAAATGATTGTCATTTATAACTTCTTTTATTACTTTTTCAACATTTCTAAGATTGGAATGGTATGCCACTCCAATTTCAAAATCAGTTCGTCTGATTGGAAATTTACTGATATTAGTGAGTTCTGATTTAATTAAATTTTCATTAGGAATTCTGATGTATTGATTATCAAATGTTCTGAGTTTAACTGAAAGCAAGTCGATTGAAAGCACAATCCCAGTTGTACCTCCAATTTTGATCACATCACCTACGGAAAATGATTTTTCAGATATCATAAACATTCCACTGATCAGATTAGAAAAACTGGTTTGAGAAGCAAAACCGATTGCCACACCAAAAATACCCGCAGCACCTAAAAGTGCAGAGAGCTTAAATCCGAGCTGATTTAGAGCAGAAACCACTAATATAACGAGAAGTGTGTACCATATAAATCTTTCTGCTACCATTTCGCTTTGGGGATTTAAGTATTTACCTAAAAACTTCATGATGATTTTATTAAGTAATTTGATCAGAGGAAAGCCAATCACTAAGGTGAGTAAAAATCTCACTAATAAAGTGATTCTTTCAGGAGTAATCCAGTTATAGATTTGAAGATTATTCATAATATCCATATATCCCTCAACTGATAAACGAACGGAAATTACTGATTCGTTTAATTAATCTGCTTTGCTGTCTGATATCTTCTCTTGGAGGAGTAAGTTGAACTGTATTTTCCAATGGTAATATCTCAATCGGGTTTTCTTTGTCATCTCCATAATACTCGATTTTCATCATATTTGTCCATAACTGATTATTTTTTATAAAAATACCAAGAAATTCCGTTCTGATAACAAGTTGTTTTAATGGATAAGTATGATTAGATTGATTATTGATGATAATTGGACAGATTATTGCTCCACTCTGATATTGGATAAGTTTTTCATTGAAAACTGCTTCAGCTGTATCATGATAACAAAGCTCTCCATCTAGAGGATCACCTAACCAAGTGAGTTGTTCAGGAATTATTGAGAGTTGTTTCAATTTGATTTCTTTTTTAGGTGTTTTTATCATAATGTCTATAGATGCAGGAATTTGTTCAAAAAGACATATTTTTTCGCCAGCCAGTACAGATGTTGGATTTTTAAATTCAGTCAGAACAGGTTTGTCAGGTAAAACCGGTTTTAAGAAGATCGTTGGATAAGGCTCAGAAAATACCCATTTTTCTGTTTTAAACGGTTCAAAAGAGCAGTTGTCTTCAATAGAAAAATTATCATATTCATTTTGATAATGATAACTTAACTCCCAGCTTTCACCTGTGTAACGAAGCCAAAATTCCAGTCTGTGAATTTTGATTTTCTTACTTTCATTTTCCTGGAAATTCATTGGATCAAATATCTTCATAAATTCTCCTCACTTCCTAATGTACATAATAATATAATTTTGTATTTTGTCAAGAATAGAATTAAAGATTTTAGAAAAATTTTGTAAAGTATGAAAAAAAAGAGACGCTTTAAACAGCGTCTCTAAAAAATTTATGAAGATTTGATTAGATCATATCTTTATAAAGTGGAAAATTTACGGTTAATTCTCTTACTGCCTGTTTTATCTCAGCCAGTTTTTCTTCATTTGCATAGTTTTCATGAACTGATTTAATGAAACTTGCAATCGTTTTCATTTCAGTTTCTTTCATGCCACGAGTTGTTACTGCTGGAGTACCAATACGGATGCCGGAAGCAACGAATGGAGAACGTGTATCAAACGGAACAGTATTTTTATTGACAGTAATGCCTGCTAAATCCAAAGATTCTTCCATTTTTTTGCCTGAAGGTCCGCCTTCTTCTTCGGTACCGAGATTAACCAGCATCAGATGGTTATCTGTTCCACCAGAAACCAGTTTTAATCCTAAAGTTTGCAATTCGTTCGCCAGAGCTGACGCATTGTTAATTACTTGTTGCTGATATTTTTTATAATCTTCAGATAATGCTTCTTTAAATGCAACTGCTTTGGCTGCGATGATGTGCATTAATGGACCACCCTGAATACCAGGGAATACTTTTGAATCCACTGTTTGAGCATACTGCTCTTTACAGAGAATAAGACCTGAACGGGGTCCTCTAAGGGTTTTATGGGTTGTCGTCGTTACGATGTCTGCATAAGGTACCGGGTTTTGATGTAATCCTGCAGCAACAAGACCTGCAATATGAGCCATATCAACCATTAACTTTGCACCAACAGCATCAGCAATCTCTCTGAATTTGGTAAAATCAATTTTTCTTGGGTAAGCACTGGCGCCGGTTAAAATCATGGCAGGTTTATGTTGTTGAGCCAGCTCCATAATTTTATCATAATTAAATTGTTCAGTACTTGGATCAACACCATAGTGAATAATATTGTAGAATTGACCGGAGAAACTGAGTGGATGACCATGGGTTAAGTGACCGCCATGAGCCAGTTCGAGACTGAGAACCGTATCTCCTGGATTAACGAGTGAAAAATAAGCTGCCATGTTTGCTTGTGACCCTGAATGAGCCTGAACGTTGGCATGCTCAGCATTAAATAATTCTTTTGCTCTTTCGATTGCCAGTTTTTCAGCTTCATCTACATATTCACAGCCACCATAGTATCTGCCGTATAAATTATAATTGACTTTACCTGTTTTTTTCGACCAACGGTATGGGTAACCTTCTGCATACTTGTTTGTTAAAACAGAACCGGCAGCTTCAAGTACAGCACGTGAAACGTAGTTTTCAGATGCGATCAGTTCAAGATTTTCTTCCTGGCGTGTTAGTTCTTTGTGCATCGCAGCATAAAGTTCAGGATCAAATTGTTTGATGTGTTCCATTTTTTCCTCTTGTTTTAGTTTTTTTCTATTTTTTCAATACGTTTTAAATGTCTTGGATCATTGCTGAAAGGAGTATCTAACCATGTTTTTACAATGTCTTTTGCCTGTTCTTCCGGTGTAAATCTTCCTGCTAAAACAAGAATATTTGAGTCATTATGTTCTCTGGATAATTTGGCAAATTCACTGCAATGACATAACGCTGCACGGATTCCGCTAATTTTATTAGCTACAATACTCATTCCAATTCCACTACCACATATCAATATCCCTTTTTCCTGATGATGGTTGGCAACTGCCTGGGCAACTGCTTTACCGGTGTCAGGATAGTCCATTGAATCGGTATTGTAAGTGCCATAATCATGATACTCAATGCCAATTGATTGTAAATATGCTTTGATGATTTCTTTCATTTCAAAGCCGGCATGATCTGAACCAATTGCGATTTTCATATTTTCCTCTTTCACAAAGTGTGGTTTGCGATACCTCTATTTCTCATCTGCCATTAGACAGGAGAGTGCAATGCAATAATACTTAGATTTAGCGCTTTCACTTCTTGACATTACGACTACTGGCTTGACTGTACCCTGGATTAAACCAGCCAGTTCTCCTCCTGCAAAAAGCATAAGCCCTTTATAGAAGATATTGGATGATTCGATAGAAGGGCAAATTAACACATCAGCATCACCTTCAAGTGGTGTAGGAACACCCTTAATCTTAACACTTTCAGGATCACAGGCAAGAAATAAGTCAACCGGTCCGTCAATAATACACTCAGGTAACTGTTTTTTTTCCACCATTTTACAAATTGCTGCATAATCCAGCGTGCTTTGAAAATGAGCCGATACTTTTTCTGCTGCACTGAGTAGGGCTACTTTAGGCTTTTCTATTCCAAATTTCTTTGCCATATTTACGGAGTATTTCACCATGGCAATCTTCTGATCCAGATCAGGGTAAGGTAATACTGCTGTATCACTGACAAAAAGGAGTTTTTTATATTTTGGCACTTCAATAGCACAAACATAAGACATGACTGTTTTTGGAGGGAGTAAGCCTTTTTCTTTGTCAAGCACCGCTTTTAAAAATTTATCGGTATTCACCAGGCCTTTCATTAGAACATCGGCTTTATTTTCTCGAACAAGTTTTACAGCTTCTTGAGTTGCTTGTACTTCATTATCAAAATGAATAATCTCAAAGTTTGAATAATCGATATTTTCTGACTGACAAAGTTGTTTGATTTTTTCTGCATTACCCAGCATAATGGGATGAATAAATCCATTTTGGACTGCTTCATTGATAGCACCTAAGGTGTTTTGATCCTCAGCTACAGCAATTGCGATTCTGCGTTTAGGTAAACCTTTTACTTTCTCTACCAGTTGGTCAAGACTTGTAATTGATGACATGATTATTCCTTTTTTAGTTTGAACTGGTTAAGGCTGCTAAAGCGATGGAGTAAAGTTTAGTCAGAGAAGAATCGCCTCTTGAGGACAGAATAGCAGGTACTTTAGCGCCTACAACATTAGCCGCAAGCTCAGAACCTAATAATTTGGTACAGGTCTTGTAGAATACATTCCCTGATTCGATATTGGGGAATAAAATACAGTCTGCCTGACCTGCTACAGGGCTTTTTATCCCTTTTATCTCGCATGATTCTCTGTCAATACAACCGTCAAGTGCTAAAGGACCATCTACAATGGCACCTTTAATGTCTCCACGATCAGCCATTTTTGCAATTAATGCAGCATCAGCACAAGATTGTATTTTGTAACTTACTTTTTCAGTGGCAGCCAGTAACCCTACTTTTGGCATTGGATTGCCTAAGCAATGTGCTGTGTTTATCAGATGTTTTACAATGGCAATTTTTTGATCAAGCTCAGGTAATGGAATAACCGCAACATCTCCAACAATTAATAAACGGTCATAACCGGTTGGTTCAATAACGGATACGTGGGTAAGAATTGATTTGCCTTTCATAATCCCGCGTTCTTTATTTAAAATACAACGCATGTAATTGTCAGAACTAATTGTGCCTTTCATGATAATATTGCCATGACCGTGATTGATCATATCACAGCATTTTAAACCGGCTTCAAGTTCATTCGTCTCATGAATAATTTCAAAACGGGTATGGTCAATACCTGCTTCAGCACATAAGCTTTTTATTCTATTTTCATCACCAGTAACTGTAGCAGAAACGATATCCATAGAAATCGCCTCATTAACAGCTTCCAGCGTATGTAAATCATTTGCATAAGCTACTACTAATCGTTTTTTAGGACGTAATTTTGCTTCTTCGAGCATGTGTTGCAGTTTGGTAATCTGCATAAATAAGCCTCCGAATTATGATAATTTTGATAAGTTTAAATTTTAATAAGCAATGATTTATGTCAAGCGAAATCAATAATTTTATGACTTCATTTAAATTCTATTGTTTTGATGCTTTGAATACATTGGATTATGTTTGACAAAAGCGTGTTTTCTTCAGTCCAAATCATTTTAAAAATGAGTAGGGGAGATAAAAAATGAAAGTTTTGTGTGAGATGCTTTAAGTCTGTGATTTCTGACAAGGTGAGCTGATAAATCTGGATTTCTCTTTCGATGAGTTTTAGAATTTTTTGGATTTGATCATTATTAAAAATATAAAACGCTTGATAATCATTCAAATTGATATTTTTTGAATAAAATAGATGAGAACCGATGATACGCCAAATAAGTGCCATAAGTTGATTATCTGAAATGATTTGTTTCATCTCAGGTACAAGATACTGACCGATTGGGTCTTGAATGCTTTTATACAGAGATGGATGTGATGTATGATTGAGGATGTATTCACTAACAATCTCTGGATTAAACTCTTTACAAATATAATGATTGGGGCATTGGCTTAACTCATTACAGGGATAACAAGCGATCATTTCGTGATCTGGGAAAAATACAATCGTCTCATTCTTATATGCCAGTGTTTCATAAGGATATGCACAACCCATGAAAATGGCAAATATCTTGCAGCGTGTTAAGGATGCCAGATGCATGGTCCCTGTGTCAGAACTGATTAAATATTCAGACTGATCTAACAGATCACGAAGTTCTAACAATGAAGTTTGCCCAATCTGATTGGTTAAAAATTTCGGTTGATGAATTAATGGTAAAAATCGATCATACAGTGCCATCTCACTTTTTACACCTGTTAAAACTATCTGAAATCCATTATTAATGAGCGTATTGGCTATTTGAGCATAATCTTTTATCAATGGATGACGTTTTGAGTTTCGGGATCCAAGTTGCAGACAAATCAAACCCTTTCTACTCTCTTTCAGCTCTATTTCTTTTCTCTTTACTGATGATATCGTGTTTTGAAAAATCTTAATATTTGAGTGTTGAGTCTGATTTTCGGCTGATAACTCAAGTCTCTGTAAAAACTTTAAAAAAATATCCACTAAATTAAAAGTTCCCAAATGCCTGGTTTTCATGAAAGAAAGAATATAACTCATCCATTTTTCATCTTGCTCTCTGCCTGATTTAAATCCAAATTTCAGATTACAATCAACTCGCTTACAAATCTCAGCTGCCAGTTGAGAACTGTTCAAATTGATGATGATATCAAAGTGAAACTGTTCAAGACTTAACAATAAATGAGAAGAATAAGTTGTATTGGCAAGACAGAGAGTTTCATTCTCCTGATTGGTTAACAAATCAAGATTGACTGCTATTGGACGAAGATATCTCTTAAGCTGAAGTGTTTCAGTAAATATTTCGCTGTGTAGAAGATAGATTTCAATCTCTTGATATTGATCGAAGATTATGTCACATAGCGGAAAACTCTGTATGATATCACCCATTTTGGCCAATTGTATGATTAAAACTTTCATGAATCCTCTCTCTTTTATCATTGCCTTTCCTCATTTATTCATAAAAGAGCTCTTTGTCAAGATTATTATTGACTTTTGCAGTTTTTTCTGTTAAATGATTAAATAAAGTTGAAAGATTCATTCATGCAATGATGAAATTAAAACCATTTTAGAACAATTTCAACTATTTGCATTACAAGGCTTAACAACCTTGTATGATCTGTAAAATTATCCTTTTGGGTATCTTGATAATTTGGATACTGTTGTTATCGTACTCAAGTATTATAAAATCGAAAAGAGTTTATATGAAACTAAATGATAAGTTCTGGTGCTTCCTGCTTCTTTTTCTGATAAGCACTTGCTTAAATGCTCAGTCTGAAAACGAAGTGATTCATGATTTAGCCTTATTCGAAAAAAACAGCTCTTATATAGAGAATTGGGTAGATAAACCGATTTTTATCAATCTCTTGTCAGAAGAGGAACTTGTTGATTTAGGGTTATTTAATGAGGATGAAGTCAGACAAATTCTTATAAAAAGAAAACAGAATCAAATTAAATCAATTTCAGATTTTAATTTTATTAAAAACAAAGAAAAGATTGAACAACTGAAACATTTATTAGTCTATGATCTGAGAACTCCAAATCAGTTTCAATCGAAGATAACTTACACATTTAATCATGATAAAGAACATTACTTTTATAATAAGAATTCCTGGCAAAGCAAACAAGTAAAAATGGCATTTCTTACTGAAAAAGACCCTGATGATACTCATTTTCCTGATTTGATGAAGTATAGTTTACATTACCGACTAACAGATCCAGGTAATACAGGTATTCAGGAAATCTTTACTGGGTCATATTCTATTCAGACAGCTAATTCAATCCTTTTTTCTGCATCACCATTTGATAACAAAAGACAGAATCAAAGCTTAAATAGAGCTAAAATCACTTCTAATGTGAACCGCTCAGAATATGCATATTTAAACGGGTTATCAGCCAAGCTCAATCTTAATAAACTTCTGTTGATTCCTTTTTATTCCTCAAGCCCTATTTGGATTAGAAAAGATTCACTGAATCAAATTGTTTCAATAAATAAAACGGGACTTCATGCGGATCGGGATGAGGAAAAGGATCATGTGACTGCTTATGGTATGATTGCTGATATGAAATTTAACTCTATGGTGACAGGGATTCAATTTCTCCATCAAGGTTATCCCTGCAACTTTGCTGATCATAGGATTGAACGTATCTATCAGACTTTTAGTCAGTATTCACAAATGTATTATAATCCTTTTTTGTTTCGTTATGAGCTTGCTTATGCAAAACACAAAATAGCATCTCATACAGAGTTATCATGGCAAAAAGAGATTTTTTACTGTAAAACAGGCTATCGTCAATATCCAGAATATTTCCCAGAAAATTATGGGAATCCTTATAGTCAACGAGCTGATTTTAGAAATGAAAAAGGGATGTACTATCTGTTTAATGCTCGCTTTTCACGATTTAAGATAGAATTTCAGACTGATTTGTTTCAATATAGTGAACCTGAATCTAACCAGTCATATAGTAAAAGAGGTAACGAAAATTATCTTAAACTTAATTACTCTTTAAGCCCTCAAACTGAAATGATGATAAAGACCCTTTATCGTGTATCTGATGTTATTTATGAACAGGAAATGATTCAGTTAAAAAGAAAATCAGTATCTCTTTCTCTAATTTTTAAAGAACAACCATTTTTGACTCATCAGACAACTCTGCATTTGTTAAATGATCGTTATCAAAATGATACATATGATAAAAATGGAATCGCATTGTTGCAAAAGTTGCAGGTAATCAATAAAAAATTATCTATTTCAATATCTAATGGTGTTTTTAAAACAAAAAACAGTGTTTACTTGCCATTATATACTCAGACAGATTTGATTAACTCGGTTTCTCTCAATAAATCAGGCTATTTGATAATTGTAGATGCTTCAGTAAAAATTCAAAAAAATATCACATTATCAAGCATGGTTTATATGAAGAACTCTGATAAAAAATATGATAAGATAGCTTTTAATCTGGCATATACAAATTAACAAATACTATACTTAAAAGCATAAATATAGAAACGCTTATCCAATTTTATGAGCTTTTAACACATTGCGATAAAATACTTTCTGATTGGTTTTTCTAGTATCATTCAGCGTAACCATCACAATAAGCCAGTTTCCAGCCATGATAAACGATAATCACTTTTTTTAAAATAGTCTCATTACTTGAAAAGGCTGTGTTTATAACACTGCTTTCAATAGAAGTAATAGCCATTCCCTCAACTGATTCATAATGATAAAAAGCGATTTTCTACAGGATAGATAAGAGAATCAAATGATATAGAACCCATAATCATATTAGAAATGATCATTTAAACGATAATCTTAGTATTGCTTTCTTACAATTGTAATTTTTTATTCTATTTGAAAAGTGATTGTTATCGTTTCCTTTGTTTATTTGTTAATATTTAGTAGTAACTCTAAGTCTGTTGTTAAAGTATCCTTTCTGATTTTGATGTAATGAGGGTCGTACTGACTCATTTCAAAATTATAGAAGTGGACACAGAGGTAGTCATTATCATCTTCATATTCTATACGGCAGTAGTTAGTTGTAATTAGTGAATTTTTCTTATAGACATATATGGTGTTATCCTGATATCTCAGAGAAAACCTGATGAGGCTGTTGCTGTTGATACGGTTCAGGTTTTCAGAAATTTCGTTGATGACATCTAATGACAACATATTATTTCTCTCTCCTATTTATTTTAAAGGCTGTCCTCAATAAGAGGACAGCCCCAATAAATTATTTTATTAACATCATTTTGCCGATGCGTTTGTCGTAATTTGTCTGTAACTGATAGAAGTAAATACCGGAAGTAGAAGCCTTGCCTTGTGTGGTTTTACCATCCCAGTTGAGAGTATGAACACCAGATTTCATATTTTGATTTATCAGAGTCGCTACTTTTTGACCTTTTACATTGAAGATGCTAAGATTAACCTGAGAATCTTGTTTAAGATTGAATTTGATATTGGTATTTGGATTAAAGGGATTTGGGTAATTCTGAATAAATGGGAGGCTTAGGTTGACAATGTCTGACGCATCATTGCCTGTATAATTAAATTCATATTCTATAGGATCAGATTCCAGAAAGTTTTCATAAACTGCAGTAACCGCAAATGTGTGGGTTCCGTTTGTTAAATTTGTTAAAGTATAGGTTCTTTCAGTTATTCCTTCCTGAAGAATTGTGCCATCCAGATAAACATTGTACTGATTGAGGAAAAAACTGTCTCTGGTTTCAGTAGAAGTGATTACTTTTTGAGTCTGAGGAATACAGACTAGTTTCATCGTATTGTCTATTGGTTTAACTTGAACTGTTTTACGTTCAGTTTCAATCGTACCTAAAGATAGACCATGTGCTCTGATCATAAAATTATTATTAAAGTTAAGCTCTTCCAAATTTTGCCACTGTCCACTTGTCCAATCCATTGCAACCCAGTGTGTGCCTTGAATAAACGCATAAGGAGCTCCTACTCCATCATCAATGCCAATTCCCAAAAATCCTTCATATGAAAGTCCAACATAAAAACCATTAGGTGCTGAAATCTGTGTGGGTAGAGTTAATGTATTCCATTGGGCATCTGTATTTGATACATTGTCATTTTGGTATAGAATATTCTGATTGTCAGGCATACCTTCATCTGTTAAAGCCATAACTACTACTTTGACAGAATTATGAGGACATCCATCTGATGTAAGATACCAGGAGACCTGATCTATGATACTGTTTTCATAATACGCTACACCCAGCATAGAAGTAGGATTGTTAGCACCTAAGGCATCAGTAACAACGCCATCATCATAGCGGAATGTCTTTTCAGAAGCTCCCGGAGGATTCCAACCAAAAGTGAGCGTGTTTGAGTTAAATGTCAGATTGCTTACCGGTAAAATCGGAACAACTGTAATACTGACTGAATCAGGGAAAGAGTTAAATTCACCATCATTGACTACTAAAGTAAATGTTAAAATGGTATTTTCAGTAACTTCCGGAGCAGTAAAGAAAGGACTTGGTGTAGTATTTGAAGATAAGCTGATTCCTGCAGGAGCTGTCCATAAATATGTGATAGAGGCATTTTCCGGATCATAAGAAGTTGATCCGTCTAATATACAATTGGTAGTTTCCAATACTGATCTGTTATCTCCTGCGTTTGCTACAGGCATTTGATTTGAATTCATGACTGTAATCGTAACGGTAGCGGGTACGGAGTTTGAATTGCCATCACTACATACTAAGGTAAAAACCAGCTCAATAAAAGGCAACTCTGTATAAGGAGCCGTAAAAGAAGGAGATGCAACTGTGTTCGATGATAATGTGATGCCAGTTGGGGCTGTCCAAAGATAAGAAATCGGGTCAAATTCATGATCATAGGAGTTTGAAGCATTTAGGGTAACAATACTGCCTCCGTTTACTGTTTGGTTAGGACCGGCAATCGCTACCGGAGCCATATTCTCAAAGTGGAAAACATAAGCAGATCCCTGCCAACCGTTACTCCACGGAGCTCCTGCAATCACTCTGTTTTGTGATATTGCAACACTTGTTCCCAGGTCATCTCCGCTTTCACTAGGATTTGAATGTGTAACAGCCGTATTATAAACCCACTGAGACCCTTCTAAATTATATACATAAACAACTCCGTTATTTGAATTACTCCAATGACCACAACCTACAGCTAATTGATTATTTTCGCAATCAATTGAAGACGCAAAGTAGCTTGCATTAGCATTGTTTTGAGGAATAATTTTTTGTGTTTGTGTCCATACATTATTTGTAAGCGAATAACAATAGACAGCCCCATCTACTGAACTGCTGGAATTATGTTTAAGAGCGCCAACAAAAATCTGAGTATCGGTAATTTTTACTGATCTTCCATACCAATCTCCATTTTGACCATCAGATGCGGTTAAGATTTGAGATTCAACCCATTGGGTTCCGTTATAATTAAATACATACGCTTTTCCCGGTCCTTCCTGATGGATGTTGTTCGGATTAAACGGACCAGCAATATATGCTGTTACAACGGCAGTATTGTTTTTTATTGAAACTCTGGTGCCAAAATCATCAAAACAATTGGTATCACTTCCTGTTAAAATTTGTTCTTGAATCCATTGAGTGCCATTCCAACGGAAAATATAGGCTGCACCATAGTTCATTTCAGTAGGTACATTCGTGTTTAAAACATGATCAGTCCCAGAAGCGCCAACGATCAAAACATTTCCATCTAAGGCCATATCTATGCCAAAATCGTCATAACCCCCTTGAATAGAACCCATTATCTTTTGTCCAAAAACCCATTGGGTGCCATTGTAATGATAATAATATACTGCCCCATTTAACGTATTGCCTGTAAAATCCCAAGGTGCGCTGATCATCGCTACAGTATCCTGAATGATTACCTTATAACCGAAGCCGACCTCAGATAATTCTTCCGGATTTGAACTTGAATCATATACTATCTTTTGAGCTAAAATCCAGTCAATGCCGTTAAATTTATGAAAATAAACAGAACCATTTACCAATTGTGTTAAGGAATTAAAATCACCATACGCACCTACAAGTGCATTGTTATGGTCAATATCCACACTAAAGCCATAAGCCTGATTGGACATACCATCAGTTCTTTGAATTTGCATTTCAGTAAAGGCAAACAGCATTTGACTCAACATTAACAACATAAAAGTAAACAGTATGCTGAAATGTTTAAATCTGAATTTTGATGAACTCGTAATTAATCAGTACAAAAAAAAATCAAATTTTCTGAAAATATATGATTAAACAGCAAATTCAAAATTGTAACCCCTAATTTTTGAAAATTTGAAGTTAAACAAGACCTTTTTTAAGTAAAAATCACTAA
>JAKQQL010000359.1:0-13091 GCA_029564175.1 Candidatus Cloacimonadota bacterium | reverse complement strand
ATCCAACAAACCAAGGATTGAAACTCGTCTTTGTGTCTGCAATATTTTACATAACCATATTCTTATCCAATAATCCAACAAACCAAGGATTGAAACACGCCATCCTGGAAAAATATGACTATGTTGTCAATAAATTCTTATCCAATAATCCAACAAACCAAGGATTGAAACCAATACTGATTATTCCATATTCTGAATAATCAGTAATGTATTCTTATCCAATAATCCAACAAACCAAGGATTGAAACTGTAATCGAATATATACGAACAGTAGAAATTGTCAACCTATTCTTATCCAATAATCCAACAAACCAAGGATTGAAACACTAAATGTTGTAAATTATATGCTGAATAATATTAAATTCTTATCCAATAATCCAACAAACCAAGGATTGAAACATTATGGTTTAGTTGAAAACATAATTGTCAGGTTTATTCTTATCCAATAATCCAACAAACCAAGGATTGAAACGTAAGTTCCTGTAGTCTATATTCAGTTTTGTATATTATTCTTATCCAATAATCCAACAAACCAAGGATTGAAACTTCATCGCAAAGGATTCACCGTTGTATTTAACAACATATTCTTATCCAATAATCCAACAAACCAAGGATTGAAACTGGAAGAGACAGACAACAGCGTATATTGGGATGAATTATTCTTATCCAATAATCCAACAAACCAAGGATTGAAACGTTTAGTCATTTTTCACATCCTTTACCCGATTGAACAGATTCTTATCCAATAATCCAACAAACCAAGGATTGAAACAGCATATCTTTCCGCCAGTTCTTGAATCTCAGAAGTATTCTTATCCAATAATCCAAGGATTGAAATGGCCTTACTCTTCGCAAGCTGGTAGCTTGCGCTACAATTCTTATCCAATGATTCAAACATTGAAACAGCCTTTCTCTTCACTAGCTGGTAGCTTGCGCTACAATTTTTATCCAATAATCCAAGGATTGAAATGGCCTTACTCTTCGCAAGCTGGTAGCTTGCACTACTATTCTTATCCAATGATCCAAAGATTGAAACAACCTTTCTGTTCACAAGCTGGTAGCTTGCGCTACAATTCTTATCCAATAAGCCAAGGATTGAAAAGGCCTTTCTGTTCACAAGCTGGTAGCTTGCGCTACACTATTCTTATCCAATGATCCAAGGGTTGAAACAGCCTTACTCTTCACAAGCTGGTAGCTTGCGCTACAATTCTTATCCAATGATCCAAGGATTGAAACTATCATTTCTCTTCACAAGCTGGTAGCTTGCGCTACTATTCTTTTCCAACAAACCAAGGATTGAAACATCCTTTCTGTTCACAAGCTGGTAGCTTGCGCTACAATTCTTATCCGATAATCCAAGGATTGAAAATTCCGACAATAAACGAGAAAGATGATCGTTCTATGCTAATTTAAAATGGGCAAAAATATCTCTTGACAATTAATAAAATCGTGTTATCTTTTTTAGATGGAGGTTGTTATGAAAGCTAAATGGGTTATTATCATACTCATATTTCTCTTATTGATTGCAGTCAGTTTTCTATTTAAAGAGAAAGAATCCATCGCGGTTGGCATTATCACCTCAATCAATTCTGGTACTGTGGTCTCTTCAAGTGAAGTAAATGCTGCAGAATTTTTTATTGAAGAAAACAATATCAAAAGTTTTTTGCCAAGAGTTGTGAATGACAACTGGGATCCTGAGCTTACAATTGAAGTGACACAAGGGGCTATTAATAAGGGGATGAATTTATTTATTTCGTCTCATCCTTCAAAATGTGCGATCGCTTCCATGCACCTGTTTCAGGATGGGAAAGCTTTTTTAATCAATTGTGCCTCTGCAAGTCCTGAGCTAAGTGGCAGAGATGATTATATTTTCAGAATAATCAGTGATGCCATAGAAGAGCAAAATGCCATAGCAGACTATATTCAGCATTTGGAAGGCAAAAAACTGTTGGTGGTACAGGATGACAGCAATCTGGCTTACACAAAACCGGCTTTTGAGTATTTTTCAAAACGTTTGCTTTCTCATCATAAATGGACAATTGTGAAACAATCATTTACAATTTCCAGGTTTAAACCTGAGGATTACAAAGAATTGTTTAAACAGGATTTTGATGCCTTATATATATTAGGAGGCAGTTTTCAGTCGGCAATTGGGAATATTGCACAGTATTTTTATATGTTTCATCCAGATGACCCAGTGATACTAACGCCCTGGTCAAGGTCTCCTTCTATTCTGGATATTTCAGGACCAGCACTTAAAAATATCATTTTAACCAGCTCTTTCCCTGCAAAAAAAGAAAATCAGACGCTTTCTGATTACATAAACCGTTTTCAAAAAAGATACAATTATGCCCCTCATGCCATGAATTTTGGTGTGAGACAAGCAATGGAGCTATATGAACAGGCAATCAGAAAAGGGCATAAAACGCCTGAAGCAATTAAACAATACCTTTTATCAGAACCGGTTCATCATACTTCATTAGGAAATATTTCTTTTGATAAGAATGGGGATGTTAAGCAGAAATATTACTTTATCAGGAATGTTGAGAATGAACTTAAGTAGTTTATTAAAAAAGAATACCACTTTTCGGACTTTTCTGTTTACCGGAGATTTTTTCGTTCTCATTCTTGTTGCCAGCATATTATTAGTAGGGTCTTTATATACGATAAAAACAGTCAATACAATATATCTTGATTCTAAATTAGCAGAAGCAGAAAGAGTACATCTTTTCATTGAAAGTCAGCTGGAAGAATCGCGTAACAAACTGAATTTGATTACAAAATATCATAATGAGTTGAGTCGCTCGTTTATTTATCAGATTTTTAATGATTTCTCTGACATTTATTGTCTGGATAAGGATAACCGAATTGAAAATATTTTAAAATCAAGTCCCGATTCGAAAGTATTTGTTGGCTTTTCATTTGAGGGCAGACGAATGGCTGAGTATCTCTCCCGAAATAATGAGGATAAAGTATTTTCGGATATAATGGCCGGGATAGAAGATGATAAACCCAGTATCTATTATGTAATGAAAAATCATGAAAATATTCTGCTGGCAAGAATGAATCTTGATTATGTCAATCAGGTACTGCTCAAATTTTCTAAATACACCGACATCCCCTTATTGTTGATTTCTACTGACGGATTTATCATGACTTCAACATCAGGAATTATCAAGTTGCCGACTTTTGACGTCAAAACTTTTGGAAATCAGAATAAAAACCACTATAATATTATAAAGATTGGCGAAAACGAATGGATCCCCCTGGTTTCTAAAGAAGGAAGTATTGGTGCAAAAGTGGTTTTAATGATTCCTAATCAGTTTCCGAGGGCAATACAAAAAACTTTAATGATATTCTACTCTATTTTCATGATTGTCATGAGCTTTCTAGTCGTTTTAAAAAATTATCTGATAGATCATGCACTATTAAACCCGCTGAATCGTTTTTCCGCTCAAATGAAAGAGATAGAACAAGGCTTGCCTTCTCAGAATGAGTCTCTTGTTCAATACCGGTTTCATGAACTCAATACGATTAAAAAGCGATTTCATGCAATGAAAGAAGCGATTCTTCTAAGAGAAAAGCATCTGCGTGAAAGCGAAGAAAATGCAGTGATTCTGGCAAATCAGGCACAGACTGCCAGTCAGGCAAAATCAGAATTTCTTGCCAATATGAGTCATGAGATCAGAACACCCCTGAACAGTATTATTGGCTTTACTGAAATGCTAAAATCGACGCGTTTAGATAGTATTCAAAAAAGTTATATGGAAAATGTATATACTTCCGCCCGAACTTTATTGGCTCTTATCAATGATATTTTGGATTTATCAAAAATAGAAGCAGGCAAGCTCGAACTAGAGCAGATTGAATTCAATTTCAGGGACATGCTTGAGCAGTTGATTGATAACTCAAAAAGCTTTGTTGGCAATAAGGATATTGAACTCATACTGGATTATCCGATTGATTCTCCCGATATGATAACTGGAGACCCGCTAAGAATCAAGCAGGTGATATTTAACCTGCTTAATAATGCGGTTAAATTTACAGAAGAAGGGGAAGTGGGTATCATTATACGCTTTAACTCTGAAATTGATAGTAAAAGTCAGCTGAATATTGTGGTTTATGATACGGGTATTGGCATTCGTGATACGGATAAAGAAAAAATGTTTAAGGTCTTTTCACAGGCAGATTCATCAATTACCAGAAAATACGGTGGTTCTGGACTCGGTTTAATGATTAGTACCATGCTGCTAAAACAGATGGGCTCTGAAATACAGTTTGACAGTCATTATGGGAAAGGAACCTGTTTTTATTTTAGCATAAGTACAAACTGTCGCTTAAAAGCAGATAAACCTAATTGTACAGAACATACGGTAAGACATTTGATGATAATTGAAGATAATCCACAAATTCTCCGGCATTATGAATCCATGACATCATACTGCCAAAACAATATTGTTTCATACAGGTCTGATGATGAAACATTATTTCAGTATTTACGAAATAATAAGGTTGATTGTGTCCTAGTGGACATTGATAACAAAGCACTTAATGCGTTTGATCTGATTAGCCAAATCAGGGTATCCCTGACTGAATATTCTATAGATATGCCAAAGTTTGTTATCTTGTTCCGTTCTAACAAAAAAGAAGTACTGGACGATTGTCTTACTTACAATGTGGATTATTGCCTTGAAAAACCATTAAAATACAGTGATTTTTCTTACTATATGAAGCATTTCGACACACTTTCACTTGCTTCTTTCTTCGAATCGAAATATAATTATGAAAAGCATTTAACAACAATCAGCAAAAATACATATCATATCATGATAGTTGATGATATTCCTACCAATTTGAGTTTGATAAAAAACTATTTGAAATCTTTATTACCAGCTGCCATTTTAACTGAAGCATCAAACGGACAGGAAGCGTTTGATTTTTTAAAAGAAAATCAGATGATTGATTTGGTTTTGATGGATATACAAATGCCCGTTATGGATGGTATCAGTGCTACCCGTTTAATCAGGGAACATATATGGCGCAAGATTCCAGTGATTGCATTGACAGCGGGTGTTTTAAAAGAGGAGAAAGAAAAATGTTTTGCGGCTGGTATGGATGATTTTTTACAAAAACCTGTTGAAATTGATCAATTGAAAGCGATTTTATCCCATTTTCTGAAGATTGAATCATATCAATCTCCAAACGGAGAAGTGCCAATACCACAGGAAAATATTGTGGATCGTGATCAGACTGCTGAGCCGGTACATTTTGATAAAGCAGAATTGCTCAAAAAAACAGGGCAAAATCACTCGGTCGTTCAGGAACTGATTCAGGTGATTCTGGAAGATTTTCCTGCTTATGTGTCAGACTTGTCACAGGCTGTTAAACAGAAAGATATGGATAAAATTAAAATGACTGCCCATACCATTAAAGGAGCAGCCGCCAATATGAGCCTAAAATATTTCTCTGAACTGGCTAAAAATATTGAAATGGACATCAAGCATAATGAAGGGAAATTTGAGTCTATCCAGGAAGAACTCGTTCAGGAATGGCAACTACTTGAAAAATTATTAATGGATAAGGCTGAGCTGTCATAGTCCCCCCTGGCTATTCTCTGAGTAGAAAGATAAATTAATCAGGTTTTTAAAAAATAAGCGATAAAATAATAAAGCGGAGTATAGATACTCCGCTTAAATTGTTTTATTCAGTCTTTAATAAATATTTTTATCATGCATAAATGGGGCGTATTTTTTATCCATACCCATTATATGACCTACCAGCCAGTCTTTCAGGAATACCATGACTTCAATCATATTCACTTCCTGATTTGAGTTAAACTGATTGATGATCTGATCAACTCTGCTGATGAGGTTATTATGAGCTGAAATCTGTTTATCCAGATCCCGATAATTGATTTTTCTCATCAGTACTTCTTCCTCTTTAAAATGTTTTGAGGTAAAGTTTCTCATATCTGTAACAATACGTGAGATTTCGCCATGCCCTTTATTTTGCTTAAGGGCTGCATGGATTCGATTGATAAAATCAAAGATACCGATATGTTGAGTGTCCATATCCTTAACATCCACTCTAAAAGGTTCAGAAAATTTAAATAAGAGATTTGTCTTACTCTTTTTAGAGGCCAAATCATGAGGTAATTTAATCATATCGACCATTCTGTTGAGGTCAGAACCACGACTATTCACCTCCATAGCGCCAACATAGAGCATGGTCGCATTGTCTTTAAGCTTCACACTGTCACTGGATACAGAATTGATGGCTCCTGCAACATCATTAGCCAGAGTAGCTGCTTCAGTGATATTCTTTGCGACTTCCCTGACAGCAAAGTTCGCTTCGTTTACTGCATTCGTCACTTCTACAATTCCGTGAGCTGCATGAGTGATGCTGGAAGCAATCTCTTTGGTTGTGTCAGACTGCATGTCCACAGAAATGGCAATATTGGCCACAATTTCATTCACTGAATTGATAACTTTATGGATACTGGAGATCTCATTGATAGTGGCTTCCGCAGCATTCAGCATGGCATTGACTTTATTTCTGATTTCAGAAGTCGCTTTATTGGTTTCAACTGCAAGTGCTTTGACTTCGCTGGCGACAACTGCAAAACGCACACCGGCTTCACCAGCACGAGCCGCTTCAATGGTTGCATTCAGTGCCAGCAACTTTGTTTGTTCAGAAATTCCTGCGATTGAGGAGGTTACCGCATTGATTTCTTTTGTAGCTTTATTGAGCTCTTCGATTTTATGCGTAGCATTTTTGACACTGGAAACAGCAGAATCGACAATATTTTTCGCTTTATCTGCATTATTTGCAATTTCTGAAATAGTAGCAGTCATTTCTTCAGTTGCAGCAGCCACACTATTGATATTTTGAGCAGATTCATTGGCATTATTGGCAACAGTCGCCATATTGGTACTGAGTTCTTCCGCAGCTGCCGAGACACTGTTCATATTATCAGTCATCTCGTTGGTCGCATGAGCGACCTGTTCAGCCTTTTGATTCATGTGTTTGGAGGTTGTCTGCACTTTTTCAGACAGGTTATGAAGCTCTTCAGCAGAAGTTAACAGACTTCCTGAATCAGAGCTGATTTCTGCTATGATTTCAGCCAGATTATGACGCATAGATTCTAAAGAACCAACAAGCTCCTGCATTTCAGGTGTTTTAGTCTTTTCAAATTTAACAGATAAATCGTTATTCGCCATATTCGTTACAATTAATTGCACTTTTTTTATCGTTTCAAGGATATCTTCGAGTCTTGACTGCATCTTTCCTCCCCATAATGTAATTAATAATATTGTACACAAATTGATATGATTTGTCAAATTAAATTTTAAAAAGTGAGAAGATTTTTAAAATAATCGAAGGAAATCCAGCATCAAAGGATTATATCACAATTAGTTAATGCAGAGAACCGGAGGTATTACAAAGTCATAAGCAAAGTAAAAATGGACAATTTTCAGAAAAAAAACTCAAAAATGTAAAAATAAACTTGACACAAAGACCTTTGTTATGTAATTATTGTAAACAGGAAAAATGGAAAGGAGAAGATTATGCGCTTTTCAATCGCAATCTTAATCACATTATTATCAATTTTGGTACTGATTCCATCTCAGGTTAACGCTCAATTACCCGAATCCAAACAGGCTTCCCTGGTTGAAGCTGTATCATCTGCAGAAGTACTGGTTGAAGCAACCGGTATATACACTCACAAGAAAAAAAAGGAAGTAGAAAAATTTGGTGTAACACGTGCAATTGACGATGCAAAAAAAGCAGCCGTTTATTTTGTATTGTATGGTGGAACTGACCCTCTTCTAAAAAATTCTCCAGAAATTACACGTATGGAAGCTCATGTCAGCTATTTCTTTGACATGGCAAATGTCAATCGTTACATCTCTTATGAGGATCCTCAGTTAAAATCTAAAGTGATGATAGACAAGGGACTTGGTGTCAAAATTACCAAACGTTTCAAAGTCAATAAAGAAATCCTCAGACGTGATTTAGAAAACTTCAAAGTACTCGATAGCCGTCAGGAAGTCGCTGATGCGTTGGGAAGACCACAGTTAATGGTGATTCCTGAAGTGGCAAAAGGGAAAAATCCAGTTGATGAACTCCGTAACAATCCTGTGTTAAAACATGCCGCATCTGTTGTTGAATCTCATTTAACTGCAAAACAGTATGAAGTGATTGTGCCACAACAGATTGAAAGCATCAACTCATTAAACGAAGCGCAGATGATGTTGGGCGATCGTCAGGAAGATATGGCATACAAATTAGCACTTTCTATCGGCTCAGACGTATATGTAACTTATTCAGGCGCTTATGAAGATGCCGGCTATAATACCAAAAAATTTGCTATGAATGTTCGTGCTTTTGAAACGACTACCGGCAGACTGCTGGGAACTGAAACCGGCTACAGCAATGCGCGTCAGGGAGAATCTCTCCTTTCTATCGAAGAAGCAATGAATACCGCTGTTGACAATGTATTAAACCGTGTAGATACCTACTGGAGAGAAGATTTACGCAATGGTGTTCAGTACAAATTTGTCATCAGTATCAATCCTTCATTATCAGAAGATGAAGTCCTTGATATTCAAGACCTCTTCATGGATGTTGTAAAGAAATTCTCAAAACGTTCAAAAGAAAATATTGCAACCAAACAAACGATGGATTATATCATCTGGTGTGATCCTGCAAAATATGAAAGTTCTCGCCGTTTACTCAGAGATATTCGTAAAGAATTTGACAGTTCAGCATTTGGTTCAAAAATCAGACCTGTTACGACCAACCGTAAATTAATCTTATTAAAAATTGATTAATTGAGGAGCTTATGAAAAAACTCATATTCATCCTGCTGATTCTATCTATGGTAGTGGCTTGCGTGGCAACGCCTAAATGGTATGAATCTGCCAGACAAACTTATGATACCGGTGAAGTGATTATCGGCTTGGGTTCAGGCTCATCCCGTGACCAGGCACTTAGCAATGCGAAAACTGATCTCCTTCAGCAAATTTCTGTTAAAGTTCAATCCACCACAGAATTAGCAGCAAAAAGCATTGAAACTGATGGAAAAGAATACTATACCGAATCGATTCAGAAAGCTACCAAAATGACGGTTGATCAGACCGTTCAGGGCATGAAAGTCGATAATGAAGTAAAAGAAAAGAATACCTGGTTTGTCATGGTTTCTGTTTCTAAGATGACAATGCTCAATTCTCTCAGAGGCGAGCTGGATAAGCTAAGTGCTTCTGTAAAAACACTGGTGAATGATGCTCAAAATCTGACAGGTCAGGGCAAAATCGTATTAGCCATTAAAAACTATACCGATGCCCAAGGGATTATCCCTGAATTTTACACTAAAAAAGCCCTCTATGACAGTTTTGCTGATAAGCCTTATGCGATCAGTGAAGATATTACCGTCAACAGTATAGACAGCAATATCCGTAAAGTGCTTGCATCAGTGAGATTTGACGTGGTATCCGGTAATCAGCAGAATGCAAAAAAAGGTTCTCAGTTACCAGAACCAGTCGTATTTAAAGCCTCAACCCGTAACCCTCGTACCGGCGAAAGTGTCGGAATCAGCGGGATACCAGTTCGTGTCAGCTATTCTGATGGTCAGCTGATTGAAAAAGGTCTGACTGATAATGAAGGTCTGTTCTCAGTAAACGTCATGGCGACTCCCACACAGGGAGATAAAGGCAAGATCGTCATCAAAATGGATGCCTTCAATTTACCTCCTTATTTTAACGCAACTTTGAATAATGTCAGTGCGGATGCCTTCTTTAAAACATCTGAGACCGGCGAGGTAGTCGTTCAGGTCTCTGCCAAAGATTCTAAGGGTGTTAAACAAGATAAGGTTGAACGTCGTCTGACAAAAGTGCTGAATGATAACAATGTCCAGGTAAACACTGTTTCACCGTTAATGATGAGTGGCACTTTATCTGTCAAAGATACTAAAATGGTCGAAGGCAGTGGTTCTTCTCAACATTTAGCGATCGTTGAAATGGATATTCAGTTTATGATTATCCGTACCAAAGAAGTACTTGGCACGATTACCGCTTCTGGTAAAGGCATGTCTTCAAAAAGCGAAGCCGAAGCCATTCAGAAAGCTTATGAAAACATCAACATCAACGCACGTGAACTGAAACAAATGCTGGCTGCTTCAGAATCTAAGATTCAGGCTGCGTTATTAAGAGCTGCATCAGCAGAACCGGTCGTCGTTGAAAAAGTGGTTGAAAAACCAGTCTATATCGAAAGAGAAAAGACTGTATATGTAGAACGTGAAAATCCAGTTACCACTCAGCCAACTAGAAAACCGGCAGGAGAAAAAGATGTCCATTGGTTTGGTCCGGATGATTATCTTTATGCTCAAAAACCATTTACCAATGAAACCCGCGAAATGTGGACAAGACCTGGTCGATTAGTTGAATCACCATCTGCTTCCACTAAAAATCAGGCGAAATTCTTCGATCATGATAAGGGAGTTGAAATCTGGTCTGAATTCTTCTATATGACAGTACCTGCTGCGATTAACAACATCAAAGACGGAGATATCGTTTTTGTTTTCCATAATGGGAAAAAACCTCAGGATGAACGTCAGGCAAAGACTGGTCAATGGAAAATGGTTCGTGTCACCAATACCGAAGAGCTGTTTAAAGAAGAAATTTCTTTATCTGCATGGCCATACAAAGTGAAGCTGGAAGCGGTTCGTGTGAAAGCTGAAAATCCTGCACCACGTTCAGAAGTCAGTGTCCCTGCTCAGAAACAGGCTGCTGCACCATCAGGAGCAAAAGACAAACATGGATTCAAAGACATTGACTATATTTATTGTACCGATCCTTTTACCAATGATGACAATGAAATGTGGGGTCGTGTAGGTGAAATGACGACAATGGCTTCTGCTCAGACAAAGAACGAAGCAGAACTTTTTGATCATGAAAGCGCCGTTAAAGTCTGGACACAATATTATTATGCATCTAAACCTGCAGACATTAGCAATATCAAAAGAGGTGACATTGTTTTTGTATTCCATAACGGAGAAAAACCTGAAAATGAAAGACAGGCAAAAACTGAACAATGGAGACTGGTTCGTGTTACTAATCTTGAAAATTACTACAAAGGGAAAATCACTATTTCTGCATGGCCTTATGATGTGCCACTTGATGCAGTACGTGTGAAAAGATAAAGATTAAAAAGGAGGTGTTTCCTAAAACACCTCCTTTTATACAATCAGGTAAGAGGAAATATTTAAAGGAGAGACTATGTGTAAAAAGTTAGTTTTAATACTGCTATTACTGGCAATGTGTCTTACACTTTTTGCTCAGGAAGGCAAGTATCAAAGAAAATCAATCAGTACGGTTGAGTCTGTTTGGATTAAAAAAGGCGCTTTAAAAGGAATCGATCAGTTTGATTATGCCTTTTTTGATAAAATGGTAAAATTCTATATTCAGATTGACAGATTTGATTATAATCAATTGCCAGAACCGTTATTAAAAGATTTCCGTGCTCAGGCGAACAGTGCTGGTGCTCTGACTCCTCAGGCATTGGCTGATATTATGAATCAAACGATTGGAACTAAAATCAAAGAAATACTTGAAGATCCTGCCATTCAGGAACAACGCGGTAAAGACCTGAAAGACCAGTCCTGGGGTGCTACCTTTGCTGGTTCAAAAGGTAAATCCATGGGCTTAACCGTTGAAGAACTGGCGAAACTGATGAACTCAGCCTATGTTTATCTGCCATACATTTCCTCTATGGAAATGACAGAAAAAGAAGGCAAAATCAGCGTCATGATCAATGGCGGTATTGTCTGGTATCAGGTCAAAGTAGCGCCTGACGGTAAAGTCAATATGGAACTTCGTGTAGCAAGTACCACCATGGGAATCGGATCATCTGATCGCAACCCAAAACAAGTCATGGGAATCAAAGCAGATTATAGTCATTTTGATTTTGGTACAGAATCCTTACCAACGACTGTTGAACAATATGCTCAGTATGATGCGGTTCAGGCATGGGCAAAAAATCTGGGTGTAAAAACCAAAGAAATCGAAGAATTCAAGCTCTCAGCTCAGATTGCAGATACCCGTGGCGGTGGTGAATTTGGTGTGGGACTTGGTTTTAAAGAAGGCGTTCATTTAGATGACGGGTTCTTTATTTTAGAAAACTACGAAACCAGCGATGGGAAAATTAAATCTAAAAAAGTTGGTTTTGCCCGTATTACCAAAACAGCTGATAACCGTGAAAATACTGCTGAGTTATCAACTGCTAAATTATTCTACGGAAAAGCGAACGAAGGCTCTGTTATCAGCGAGCATCCAAGACTGGGTATTGATGTCAATTTCAAAGCAGGTCTTCAGACTGGTATGATGATACCAAAGGAACTCTACATTTATAAAGAAGATGTAACCGACCAGGTCGCATTTAATATGGGCTTTGCCTATAATCTGGCACCAATTATCGGCGTCAGCCAGACTTTCCTGGATATAGAACTGGGCTTCGGTGCACCAATAGGTACTGAACTTGAAACTAATGACAATATGTCATGTTATACTTTATCTGCTTATGGTGGACTTAGCCGTAAATTCTGGTTTGGCAGAAATGCCCTCCATGCCAATGTAATGGGTGGCTATGATCGGCTGGCTTTGGATTGGACAGGCATTTATTATGATCCATCAAATGGTTATGTAACAGGAGATCAGGTTCTTACAGTGAATGCCTGGGGCTTAAAATTAGGTTGTGATTATAGTTTGATGATCAATCAAGATTTGAAATTTACGGCCGGTGCTGACTATAAATTAGGGATGATGCCTACTGGTGTAACTTATGAATATGGTGATTATTCTGAAGATTGGGCAGCAGCTGATTTAGATGGTCCATGGGAAGATTTACGCCTCGGTGGTTTAATGCTGAGAGCGGGTTTCTCCTATTCATTAGGTGAATTACCTGTTAACCTCTTTGGTTGGCTGGATCCTTTAAAAAGATATTAATCTTGTATAAAGATAGAGAAAAGGTGCAGTGTTTACTGCACCTTTTTTTGTAGAACGACCATCCTTGTCATTTTCAAGCAAGTTGCTCAC
>JAKQQL010000090.1:0-1179 GCA_029564175.1 Candidatus Cloacimonadota bacterium | reverse complement strand
AGAAACTCCGGTGTTAATGTCTTCCAGGTCAATGACCTCTTCCTGAAGCTTCTCCAGTTGTTTTCGCCGGAAAACCAGATCAGATGATTTATTGGTAAGCACATTATCTTCTCCGGTTGCCGTGGCATCCACTATAAACATCTTGCTCTCTACTCTGCTCTTAAGATTGATATAGTCATCCAAAGATAACTGAGGCCAGAAGTTAATCAGCTGAATGTAAGCATTGACTGAGCCAATACGGTCTATTCGACCAAATCTTTGGATGATACGAACCGGATTCCAGTGAATGTCATAATTAATCAGTGTATCACAATCTTGCAAATTCTGACCTTCCGAGATACAGTCAGTTGCGATTAGGATATCAATCTCAGGCTGATTTTTGAGTTTTCGTTCTTTTGATCTTGGCGAGAAATTGATGAGTAAATTATTAAAGCTATTATCAATTTTCAAAGTCGATTTATTTTGATTAGAGCCTGTAATCTTAGCTGTCTCCAAACCTAGTTGTTTTTTGTTAAATACTGAGAGATGTTCATACAGATAATCCACAGTATCGGCAAAGGCACTGAAAATTAATACCTTTTTATTAGCCTCATTGACAGGGTTATTGATTTTATTCTGTATAAACCTCTTTAAATCGTTCATTTTAGCATCATGTTCAGGGCTTACTCTGTTCATTTCAACCATAATTTCTTTGGCAATTTTCAGATCATGTCTTAAATCATCACTCCAACCGGTTATATTCATATCTTCAAGATTGATTTTTATCTTTTTACCGACATTAAAATCATCATCCAGCCATTCTTCATAATCGTAGTCTGAATCGTACTCATTGACAGACATTGATTCTGCAAAGTTAGCAGATCGGCTGGTTTTAAAATCTCTGATTCTCTTTAGAGTATCTTCAATTGTATCGATAAACTTATTGAGAGTTAATCTGAATGACTGAACTGAGCTTTCAAGCCTTTTGAGCAAATTAACTCTCATTAATATCTGTAAATTCTTCTCTCTGTGAGACTGTTTAAAACTGACACTCTCACTTACATTGGTATCATAAAGGTCAGCATAAAAATCTCTTTTAGATTCGAAGATATACTCAGAAGGCGAGTATATAGACATATTCAATTTGGACAACTCATTGTATAACTCAGAAATTTCAATAAAATCTTCTAAATCAGTAAT
>JAKQQL010000084.1:0-2740 GCA_029564175.1 Candidatus Cloacimonadota bacterium | reverse complement strand
ATTACTGCACAAATAATGCAGGAAGATTTCCACTCAACCAAACAGGCGTTCTCAAAAGCTGCTGGTCAATGCCACAATGACCCGGTTAAAAAATGGATAGTTGATATTGATGAAAAAGATCAGACACTTGTACGTGTTGTTTCAGACTTCATTAATAATGAATGTCGGCCAGAAAATGAAAATAAGGTAATTACACAACTTGAAACCAAGAACGGTATTCATTTGATCACAACACCATTTGATAAATCGCAGTTCAACAAAGCATTTCAAATAGACATTCAAACTGACAATCCTATCAATCTCTACATACCAGATAACAATATTCCAAAATTCGATGAATAAAGAAATATATTGGCGATTAAAAAATGCCTACAATTTAACAATAAATGGCTGTGGTGATGATTGTTTTAATTGCCAGCATGATTCTTGCCTTGCCGACAGTAAACAGGTTAAAAGGGATGCCAAAGCATGGATAAAGCAAAAGGAAATTGAGCGGCGCTTTTACAAAGCCAATCGTGAAGCTCGACAGAAGAAAGCCAGAGAAGCTTATAAAAAGGTCGAGAATCCCATGCAATCAAGACGATTAAAAGATGATTTATTACTAGCTTTACCAACTGAATTTACATATGAAACTGCTGCAAAAATTTGGCAGGTAGAAAAGACGTGTGCAGTTGAAAGAATAAAGCGATTTATAAAAAGAGAACTATTAATGAAGTCCTATGTTAAAAACATTGCCATTATTAAGAAGCTCTAACATATAAACTACAGCAACATTCTCCATAATCACGAAATTTTAAACACGGACAAATGTGATCATCGTCTTTATGTGGCGTGCATGGGCAGTGTCCATCGTTTATAACCAATCTTTTCCTGATTGCATCAACAACTCTGCAATCAGGATTTTCAATTAGTTCAACATTTTCTACATCACAAACAACTTCAAAAATAACAACTCCACGACGCAAAGCATTTTCTTTTATGCCACTACTTCTCTTACTCACACCATCCCAGATCAACAATAGAACATCAGCCCGGCCACTCTTATCAAAAAGGCCATACTCAACAGGAAACCCACAAACACGAATACCATGCTTGATACCATACCACTCACCAAGCATATCAATGCCACTCATACCACCACTGTAAATTCTCTTTACATTTATACCATTGTCACCAATAACAGCAGGAATAATCCGGCTAAATGCATCTGATGAAAAATTACGACACCCTGTTATAACTAAATCACAACCATTTTTAACTTTATCTTCATTTCCAGAAAGGTTATGTACCATTAAACTATATTTTTTCAAGAGTGTGCTTCTGTGCATCTTTGCCCTATCCTAAAATTAAAATTAATGACGAAAAATAATAACACAAAAACATTTACAATGCATCTATTCTATAGTAATATTATACAAATCCTCGATAGTGAATATTAGATATATGTTCCCCAGAATCAGTATCTTGAAATCACTATTGAGGATTTTATACAATAATGGAGTAAACTAAAATGCCAAAAGATACTGTAATTACATTTAAAATAGACTCAGAATTGAAGAAAATTCTTGATAAACAACAGGAAAACCGCTCCCTTTTCATCCGAGCGGCCATCATAAACCAGCTTGATATCGCCTGCCCCCACTGTAAAGGAACTGGAATAAATGCTATCAATCACAAGCCTGCGTCAGAAACAAATTCTGCCTCTAAATGAGAAAATCTTTTTATCAAAACATAGAATAAATGAGTTTAAAGATAAACTAAATAACATTTTTGTATCATTTTCAGGTGGAATAGACTCATTAGTTTTACTACATTTGACGCGCCAATTATACCCAGATACACCAGCAGTATTCTCTGATACAGGCTTGGAATTCCCAGAAGTACGCGAGTTCGTAAAAACAATTCCAAATGTCATTACAATACGCCCAAAAATGTCATTTAGACAGGTCATAGAACAGGATGGCTATCCTGTCATTTCAAAAGAAATTGCTCAAATAATTTCTGATCTTCGTCGTGGTACACCTGGCAAAACAAGAGATAAACGAAGAATACAATTACCACAATCACATCACTACTTATTAGCAGCACCATTTAAAATATCACACCTATGCTGCAAACACCTTAAAAAAGACCCATTTAAAATATACATAAAACAAACCAACTCATTCCCACTAATAGGCACAAGAGCAGAAGAATCAAGATTGAGAGAAACAGCATACCTCAAACACGGCTGTAATAATTTTAATAAAAATCAATCAACACCACTTTCATTTTGGACTAATAAAGACATTTGGGATTATATCAAATTGAATAATATTCCATACTGCGAACTATATGATCAAGGTTGGGAACGTACAGGTTGTGTATTTTGCTTATTTGGCCCAGATACTATCCAAAGATTTGAAAAAATAAAATATACACATCCACAATTGTACAAATACTGCATAGAAAAACTAAATATGCAACCAGTAATAGATTTCCTAAAATCTAAAGGCTATCTAATAAACGCAAAATCAAAATACTCAGATTATTTATAACTGTGACATTTTGTCACAGGCAACTGTGGTAAATTTACCACACCTTTGTGAAAATTTCCAATAATTTCCAACAGTTGGAAATTATGTACAACATTTTTGATATTTTAAAAACAGACCCACCCTTTCTAATATTTTGGAAATGTCATAATAAAACGTACATAAAAAAAGTGCCTTTCCCCAATAAAGAGGAAAGGCACTTTCCA
>JAKQQL010000082.1:0-6006 GCA_029564175.1 Candidatus Cloacimonadota bacterium | reverse complement strand
TATCTCCCTCTTATACTTTTTTGGCTTACTCAGTTTTTCAGGCACTTATGTTGAGGGTCTGCCATTTCTTCATATCCCCAATGAAACGATTAAGCAAATGGTGTTCGAGTATATCCGGCGTTCTTTTGAAAATGCCTACGGGTTTTCAGTTCAGATGTATGAATTATTGCTTTTAGTCAGAAAAATGGCTTACCGTGGTGAATTTAAAGAAGCTTTCGAATTTATTGAGAATGAGATCAAAAAACAAAGTTCACTCAGAGATTTTATCGATGGAGAGACCTTTGTAAAAGCCTTTTATCTGTCTTTCTTAAATATTTATGATTTCTACATATCAGCCTCAGAAGAAGAAATGAACAAGGGCTATGCTGACCTCATCATGAAGCCTTTTTACATCAAGTACAAAGACATCAAATTTGCTTATCTGATTGAACTGAAGTATATTAAACGAAGTATCAAAGACAAAGAATTTGATGACCTTTTAAAACAAAAAATTCAGGAGGCCTCCAAACAGCTTGAACAATACTCGGAAGATGAGTATGAACGCCAGATGCTGGGTCTGCCTCCTTATGGTGTAGTCACTCTAAAAAAAGTCATCATCGTCTTTCATGGCTGGGAGCTGGCTTATTGTGAGGAGTTTGACTACCAATAAAACCGAAGAATATCTAAAATGTAGTTTTAAATTTTATCATACCTTCGGAACTCATCAATTGCAATAGCCTGCTGTACAGTTAAATTTATATTTGTCCAGAACAGAACCCATTAATGGATTAAATCAAGATTTATCTGGATAAGACAGATCATATCTTCTCTGTTTCTCCTTCCATTCCTCTTTCTATCTTGGAGAAATGAGTCATAAACAAAGAGGAGAGGAGCAGGTATGAATGAGTATCAGATAGTCTGAAATAATGTAAATGTATTGAAAGCTGTAAAAAGTCTATTTTGCTATTTGATGATTACGCTTAGATTTTCGAATAATTTTGAATCATCACTTTTTTTGTAAAGACTCCACAATTTTATTTTGATTATCATACTTTTTGAGTATCTTATCATTAAGAAAACATTAAACAAACGGAGGAATCAAATGAAGGCAGTAAAGATTAAAGAGGGCGTTTATTGGGTAGGTGTAATTGACTGGGATTTAAGAAACTTCCATGGTTATCTGACTCAGAGAGGTTCCACATATAATGCATATCTCATTATTGATGAGAAAATTACTTTGATTGATAACGTAAAATATTATTTATACAATGAAATGATTGAACGAATTTCATCAGTCATAGATCCTGAAAAAATTGACTATATTGTACAAAACCATGTGGAAATGGATCATTCCAGCTCACTACCGATGCTTATGAATGTATGTCCCAATGCCAAAATCCTGACCAGTCCCAATGGAGAAAAAGGCTTAAGATTACACTATAAGAAAGACTGGAACTATCATGTAACCAAGTCAGGTGAGAGTATTTCTCTTGGTAAAAGATCACTGACTTTTGTTCATACACCGATGGTACATTGGCCAGATAATATGGTTACCTATTGCCCTGAAGATAAGATTCTTTTCTCCAATGATGCCTTTGGTCAACATATTGCTTCTTCAGAACGCTTTGATGATGAATTTCCTGCGAATATTATCCTTGAGGAAGCACGTAAATACTATGCGAACATCGTTTTACCTTATGGGAAGCAGGTTCAGAAAGTATTGGAAGCTGCCGGAGGGCTTGACTTTGATACGATTTGCCCTAGTCATGGTTTAATCTGGCGTGAATATATCAATGAAATTATTGAAGAATATACAAAGTGGGCTGCTAATGAAGCTGAAGATAAAGCCGTTATCATATATGATACCATGTGGAAATCAACCGAAAAGATGGCATCCGCAATCAGAGAAGCATTCGAAGCACTGGACATCCCTGTTCATATGGCAAATCTCCAATTCAACCATATTTCTGATATTATGACTGAGCTGATCACCGCTAAATACATCTGTGTGGGATCTCCAACTTTAAATAACAATATTTTGCCAACCGTTGCAGCTTTTCTGACTTATATGAAGGGGCTTGCGCCAAAAGACAGAACCGGTCTGGCGTTTGGTTCTTACGGCTGGGGTGGACAGAGTATTGGCATTGTGGAAGGGATTCTCAAAGAATGTGGTTTTAATATGATGCCTTCCTATAAAGTTCAATATATCCCTTCCGGTGATGATTTAAACCACATAACTCACTCTCTGTTGGAAGAATTAAAAAAATAATTGGCTTATCAATAAAAACTGATTATCATATTAGTAAAGAATATCATACGGAGGAAAAAATGATACCAGAAAAAATGAACAAAGCAATAAATGATCAAATTGCAAAGGAATTATACTCAGAATACTTATATCTGGCGATGGCTACCTGGTTTGCTGAAAAAAATCTTGACGGTTTTGCCAACTGGTTTTACAAACAAGCAACTGAAGAGCACAACCATGCAATGAAATTTATGCACTATTTGATTGAAAGAGGCGGATCTGTTAAAGTTCCTGGAATCGCTGAGCCAAAAATCGAAGCGGTAAAATACATTGAATTCTTCCAGGCTGCACTTGAACATGAAAGATTTATCAGTAAATCCATCAATGAACTCATGGATGTTGCACTTGAAATCAATGACCATGCTTCAAAAAGCCTCTTACAGTGGTTTGTTGATGAGCAGGTGGAAGAAGAAGGCTCAGTAGAAAAGATTGTAGCTTATCTGGAAATGATTGGAGAAAATACTGGTGCTATATTCATGCTCAATGCTGAACTTGGCAAAAGATAAAATATCCGATACATGTTAAAAAAGGGATGCTTAACTGCATCCCTTTTTTTTGTTGTAAAATAAGCAGTCTGCTTGTTAAATCGATCTTTTTTTGGAAAGATATGTTTTTACTTCATATTTTAATAAAATCTCATCACTGTTTTGCTTGATTAAATCCATGATTGAAAGGTACAGTGATTCCCTTTTTTCAGAATCCAGCGCAATATGATCTGAATAGGTACCCAGTAATCGAATATATTCTTCGGCATTCAAAATTCGTTCATAAGGATACGTCAAATATAGCGGATTAGTAAATAATCCTTCTTTAGTAATATCTTCTGTCCTTTTTTCATGCTGAAACATTTTCTGATTGGTTTTTGACATCTCTGGCGCTATCTTTTCATATACCTTAGCAATTTCTTTAAACAATTCCGAATCCTGACTCTGATCTGTTTTACTATTCCAGCATAATAGCAGATAGCCATTATCTTTTAAAAGAAAATGTGCTTTTTTATATCCCAATTCTGGGTCAACCCAGTGAAAAGAAGAAGCAGCAAAGATCAGATCAAAACTATTCGAAGGTGCTTCAAACGATTCAAAAGGCATGTGATGATAAGAAATATCAGGGTTATCTGCAAATCGCTGTTTAAGATGAGCGATCATTTTTTCTCCGATTTCAACGACCGTTACTACCATCTGATTTTTTAACAGCAAATCAGTTGCCTGTCCGGTACCACTGCCAATTTCCAAAACATTTACCGGCTTCTTCAGTTTAGAAATCTGAAAAAAATCATCCATCAACGCTTGCGGATAATCAGGTCGTGCATTGGCATAATCAGCAACCACCTGATCAAATAAATATTTTCTTTCCATTCTAACCTCTTTTTATTTCATCAATTCAAACCGCATTGCCAGTTTGATGCCATCTGCTGCCGAACTGACGATACCACCTGCATAGCCAGCACCTTCTCCAATCGGATACAGATTTTCCGCAGAGACTGAACAACCTTTTGATTCCTCTCTGACTATTCGAACCGGACAAGATGTACGAGTTTCCGGTGCAAGCAACAGACCTTCTTCAGAAAAGCCTTTGATTTTCTGGTCAAACTGACTCAATCCTTTTGCTAAAGCCTGAGAAATCGCTTTTGGGTAAAGTTCGTTTAAATTTTTAGAATATATCTCTAAAGTATAAGAGCTGTTTTTTAAAAAAGGAGATTTCTTGTTTTTTATAAAGTCTCCTGCCAACTGAGCCGGACATTGATAAGCCTTGAAGGATTTGGATTCTGTCATTCTTTGAAACTGAATACCATCAAGCGCTTTATTACCAAAGTTTTTCTGATTAACTGTGGCTACAATGGCGCTATTGGCAAAGCGATTGTCACGCATTGAATTACTCATTCCATTCACGACCTGATTTCCATTTTCTGAAGCAGCCGGTATGACATAACCGCCAGGACACATACAGAAAGAATAAACTCCATAAGGCGGACACTGAGCTGTTAAACTGTAAACCGCAGGTCCAGTCAGATTGAAATCAGTTTGTTTGCCATAAAATCGCTCATTGATAAAATCCTGTTCATGCTCAATACGAAAACCAACAGCAAAAGGTTTACTTTCAAGCAAAAGTCCTTTATTAACAAGCATTTCAAAAGTATCACGGGCAGAATTACCCGGAGCCAGTATGACCGCTTCAGGTTGATAACTTTCCTGATTGATCAGCACATCAGTTACTTTACCTTTATCCAGACTAATTTCTGTTAATTTTGAATTAAAGAAAATACGGCATCCCTTACTGATTAGATATTGTCTGACAGAGAGGAGTATTTTTTTCAAACCATCAGTCCCAAGATGCGGAAGAGCGTTGATTTCAATATCCGGATTTGCTCCATGGCGAATTAAATACTGAAAGACTTTCTCTGAATATATCCCTCTGTTTCTGGCAGTCAGTTTACCATCTGAAAAAGTACCGGCACCTCCTTCTCCAAACTGAACATTGGATTCTGTATTCAATATTCCTTTTTGCCAGAATGTATTAACATCCTGGTCCCGATCCTCTATGCATTTACCTCTGTCAAAAATATAAGGTTGAAATCCTCTCTCAACCAGTTCCAAGGCACAAAACAAACCCGCAGGTCCCATCCCGATAATAAAGGGATGCTTTTCTTTGAGTTCAATCGGAGCCACTGTTTCCATTTCAGGATAACTATATTGAAACTTGCTTAATTGAGGGATTTCTTTCTGAGCGTGAATAATCAGTGTAAAATTATAAGTCAGCTGATTTCGTTTTCTGGCATCAATCGACCTTCTGATCAAAGAATAGCTAATCTCTTTACTTTTTAGTGAGTAGTATAAAAAAGGATATTCTTTCGTCAAAAGACGGTCGATTTTTATGTCTTGAGCAATTTTAGCTTTTAGATTGGTAATCAGGTAATGGTATTTCATTTTCTATCCTTTTAGATCTGCCGGTTTCTTCAACAAACAGGTTGCTTCCCGTACTGCAAGCGTCCCGCTTGTAGCCTTTTCTGCAAGCAGAGTGTTCACTGTACGAATTGACAAGCAGGTTGCTTGTCCTACTTCCAGCTTGCGAAAAGTTGTAACGCAAGCTACCAGCTTGCGAAAAAAAAACTTAATAACAAGCAGGTTGCTTGTCTTACAATATCAAAAAATATCCACACGAACTTCTTTTTTATCAAAGACTGCGGCAATACAGACGATATTCTTAACACCCAGCGTTCTGAGTTCTTCGGCATATTGTTTTTCATTTATTTGATTTTTGGCATCCAGCAGAGCAGTATCAAAATCTTCATTTTCATACTTGTTTACTTTTTTAAATTCAAAGATAATACCTCTTTTGTTCAACGTTTTGGGTATCATCATGATATCATATCTGCCATAACCGGATTCACGGTTACTTTTAATCGTATATTGGTCTCTCAGAGAAACAATCATTCCTAAAACATAGGCATGATAAAACTTTTCAGATTCCTGTCCGCTGACATCGAAATAACTAAACGAGCTTTGACAAAATTCAATAAATAAATATTTAAACAATTTAAGATCACCCTCAGTCAGGTTAGTCAATACAGGCTCCAGTCTTAACGACCCTCTCATATTGCTGAACCACTTTTTAATTACTTCTGATTCAAACAGATACTTGACTTCTCTGTTTGGTATTTTTAAATCAGCATACCAAACTTCCTCTTCCTGTACAAAATTATCATAACGAAGATAACC
>JAKQQL010000074.1:0-13510 GCA_029564175.1 Candidatus Cloacimonadota bacterium | reverse complement strand
ATTCAATCAGTAAATGATTCATTAAAAAGTAAGTTATTACTATTGTAATAATTCATAAATTGGTGGAGGTGGCGGGAATTGAACCCGCGTCCAAAGATATGTCAACTACCAAATCTACGGGCGTAGTTGTTTTTGGTTTTCAGCAGGCCATATAAAGCAATCAAAACTTTGGTCCGCCAAGTCTGTGAATTTCCCTTGAACTTACAGACATCAGTTCAAAGTAGCAACAATGTATAACAATCTCTTCTGAGCGTGTTGCCATCCCATTGAGACCGTAGCCGACTAAGCAGCTAAAGCGTAATTTTCGTTTGCATTTAAGCGTTCCAACCAGTTTAACGGGTAGGTTAGCTCCCCGGCACGCATTGATAATCCACTCTATCCCTGTCGAATCCATTCACCCCCGTGAATGTATGACTAAAGACAATATAAGCAGTTAATCGTTTTTGTCAAGCAGAAATACAAAAATAGTAAAAATTCTATTGACAAAGCAAGAAAGGAACTTTTATACTGTTCTATTATTACAAAATTATAGGAGTAAAAATGAATCAGAAAAATCCATTACTCGAAAAAGCAGCCATCTGCGGTTTATTCTGTAATGCCTGTTCTTTGTATATAGGTTCCACAGAAGACGAAAATCGTTTAAAAATGATTGCAAACCGTTTCAATGAAAGTATTGAATTCGTCAGATGTCTTGGTTGCCGTTCTGAACGGGTTGGATCTCATTGCAAAGAATGCCATTTCAAAACCTGTGCGACTGATAAAGGAATTGATTTCTGTTCTCAATGCGAGACATATCCATGCGAAGCATTGAAAGAGTTTCAGGGTAAAGCGCCTCACAGATTGGAATTATGGGATGATTTGAATGCTGCTAAAAAGATGTCTATTGAAGACTGGACAGAAAGAATGACCAAAAAATATGAATGCCCTGAGTGTAAAGCAATCAACTCATCTTATGACCTGGTTTGCAGAAAATGCGGACATGACCCGGCAAGTTCCTTTGTAGCAAAAAACAAAGCATTAATAGAACAACATTTAAAAAAGTAATAATATAGCTCATTATCGAAAACAAGATGAAACTAAGCGGATTATGTTTATTCATCGTATTGTGAGCTTTCAAAAAATCAGCTGTAAACAAGATGCTCGCAGTACGAAATTTGTAGAACGACCATCCTGGTCGTTTAAGTGCAGAAAGGATGAAAAATGATCAGAAAGATTAAGAGAATTGTCAGTGGCAGATATCAGCAAGATGGAGCCGGTGTAAAACTACAGAGAGTAATTGCGAATAAAGATGTATATGATTTTGACCCTTTTTTAATGCTGGATACCTTTGATTCGAAAGACCCGGATGACTATATCAGAGGATTTCCATGGCACCCGCACAGAGGAATTGAAACCGTTACCTATCTGATTCATGGTCGGATTGAGCATAGTGATTCTCTTGGTAATAAAGGTGAGATTACAGATCAGTATTGCCAGTGGATGACAGCCGGTAGTGGTATATTGCATCAGGAAATGCCAAAGCCTTCTCCTCACATATATGGATTTCAGCTTTGGATCAATCTCCCAGCTAAAGACAAAATGACTCATCCAAAATACAATGATCTGGATCAAGATAAAATCCCTGTTATTCAATCCAATCATCATACGGTAAGACTGATATCTGGTTCTTATCAAAATAATACGGCTGTCATGCAGGGAGATTATGTCAAAGCAGACATTATGGACGTGAGCCTAATGCCAGAATGTGAATGGACACTGGATGTAAATCATGAATCAACTGTTTTTATTTACATCTTTGAAGGGGAAGCTGTCTTTTCTGATTCTGATGACACTATCTCTGATCATCAGGCTGTTCTTTTTGAAAAAGGTGATTTGTTTCATGTTAAAGCGGGAAATAAAAATCTCAGATTTATATTGTTTTCAGGTATGGCGCTCAAAGAACCGATTGCCTGGGGTGGGCCGATTGTCATGAATACAAAAGAAGAGTTGGACCAGGCTTTCAGAGAGTTGGAGGAAAATACTTTTATCAGACATCTTTAAATTCCGGTGAGTTATTGAAAACAAGTGCAGATATTTCACTTACAGTAAAACCAAAACTTTTGTAAAGTGAAAAAGCACTGATGTTAGTCTCTATGACATTTAGCCTGTATTCATTTTTATTTGTCTCCTGAAAAAGATAACTAAGCATTAATGAGCCAATTTTTTTATTACGATAATGATGAGGTACGCATACGGAATACAAACCTATGGCATTATCGTCTTCAATCGTCAGGCATAGCCCTGCAATTTCTCCATGATGACGACAGACAATAGTCTTATGGTTTTGTTTATTTAGATAATATTCTAAAAGAGGAGACCACTCTTCTCCGGCATACGGCACTTCGTCTCTATATGCATCCAGATGAATATTCAAAAGCTCAGAATACTCTAATTCTTCGAAAGCTGACATATAGTCTTCTGTTTCAAATTTTTTATGAAGCGGATGACTCAGTTTCATGGTTAAATCTCTGTCACATAGCAGGGTTTTATCTTCTATTAGATGATCTGCCTTATTGTAAAACATACTAATTATTTTACAAAATGTGATTTGTATATCAGGAAATTCAGATTTTATGTAGTTTAAAACAAGAGCAATATCTTTTATAGCATAAGTTTCAAGTAGATAAACAGGACAATAAACACCCCCTTTCTCAAGAGCAAATTTAAAATTAATAAGCCCGATCATTTGCTGACCTTCATATTCTTTGATTTTCTGAGTATGTTTTCTGCTCTTGGGATGTGTTTATCTTCTATGATCAAATGCTTGATGATATGAGAGATATAATCTTCTGATCTGTTTTCTAATTTTAATATTTTCATTTTTTACCTCTTATTAAGAACTTAATCTTTATTGGATACCCTGTCAAGAAATAATTACTAAAAAAACAAAAAACAATGCTTGACAAAAAAGATGCTTATATATTTTTATTACATACAAATAACAAATCGGAGGTATAAGATGAAAATGATCAATACTATTGGAGATGCCAGATAAGCAAACCGGTCAGATTTTGTTATGAATCAGTTAAAAACCGTACTGCGAGCATCCTGCTTGCAGAAAAGTTGTAGCGCAAGCTACCAGCTTGCGTAAATAAAGCTACAAGCAAGATGCTTGTAGTACGATAAAATAGAAAATGAATAGCAAATGAGGCCGGAGAAGTCCGTTCTCATTTGTTTATATATTTTATAGACCTGAAGGACGGATTCCTTCAGGTTTTTTGTTTCAGTCAAAAAAGGAGGAAAGATGATTGTCAGAAAAGCAAACAGGAGCTCATTAAAGAACTGAGAAACCAAAAAGGTTCCTCAGTCACAAAAAAATTATGGAGGAACAATGTATTGTTTACAAGAATTAGGCTGGAACAGCCATTTTGAAGACGCATATCAAAGATGCAATGCAAAGAATGTGATTCCTTCAAGAATTGGCAGTGAATCAAGAAACCGATATAAAATTATCAGTGAAGAAGGAGAATTTGAGGCTTTATTAGGAGACTTGCTCTTCAAATCATTCAAAAGCAGAAAAGAATTTCCTGCCGTAGGGGATTGGGTTTTGGTCGAAAAAAGGAAACAGTCTGAAGTATATCATATTACTGAAGTCTTACCTAGAACATCCTGTTTTTGCCGAAAACAGAAAGATACTTTTGGCAGAAATTTTGAGAAAACCGGCAGTTCTGATCAGCAAGTTTTATCGGCAAATGTGGACTATGTCTTTTTGGTTGTTTCGTTGGTGTATGATTATAATCTTAGAACGATTGAAAGATGCATGCTTCTAATCCGTGAAAGTGGTGCTCTGGGAGTCATTCTGCTGAATAAGGCAGATATTTGTTCCAATGCTTCCGAAAAAGAAAATGAAGTAAAGCAAATTGCCAAAGATATGCCAGTTTTTCAAATCAGTGCAATGACAGGTTATGGCGTTGATCAAATAGCTGATTATATGCAATCAGGGAAAACCATTTCTTTAATTGGAGCATCCGGTACAGGTAAATCAACCTTGTTAAACCGATTATACGGAGATCAGGTTATGACGGTAAAAGAAGTTCGCACAGGAGATAACAGAGGCAAACACACAACCACTCACAGGGAAATGACGATTTTGCCATCCGGTTTGATCATTATTGATAACCCGGGTTTGAGAGATATCAAAGTGATTGGTAACGAAGAACAACTAAATGAGCTCTTTGACGATATAATGGAACTTGAATCCCAATGCCGGTTTTCTGATTGCAGACATCGATCAGAACCCGACTGTGCAGTCAAAGAAGCCATTGAAAATGGATTTTTGAATGAAGCCAGATTAGAATCCTATCGAAAACTAAAAAGTGAACTTAATACACTCCAAAACAGGACAAATGAGAGGATTAAGAAAGAGAAACGTAAAGAAAAGATACAGAAAAAAGCTTCTTTTTTTTCTGACTTTGACTAATTGTAAACAATGAGACTTAGCCTGGGTTTTATAATCCGGGCTTTGTATTTTTGAAACACCTTATTTTGCAATCAATAAGTTTCTTGACATTTTTAATCATTGTCAACAGATTGTTATAAACTTATATAAGGGGGATAAGATGAGAGAGAAAAAAGGCTTAATTACACTGATGCTTTTGGGGAATATGTTTCTTTTTATGAGTTTATTTGGAGAACCAACAGCGGATAAAAAGGAATTCTTCCTGGAATTACACGGAGAAAAGTTAGCCGATGAATATCACTGGCTTCAAGATAAAAATAACCCGGAAGTAATGAACTATATTGTTCAGGAGAATCTCTATGCCGATTCAGTGATGGCAGATACTCAAGCGCTTCAAAAACAATTATTAAAAGAGTTTTATTCATTTTATGAGAAATCTAAAAATATCATATATCAAGAAGTAGGTAAAGTAAAGTATTTTGAAAAATGGGAAGAAGGTGGCTTTAAAAATTTATATCAAAAAAAAGGGGTGAAAGAGACCAAGATACTGGATATGCAAAAAATATCTGAGGGTCAGAAATTTGCTAAACTGATTGCCTGGAAGATTAGTCCGGATAATCGCTATATGGCTTATTTGATTGATTTTGAAGGAAAAGAAATTGGCACTCTCTTCATTAAAAATCTTAAGACACTTGATGAACCGGCTGATAGTCTTTACGGCGTATCGCATATGTTTAGCTGGGGAGCAAAATCTTATCTGTTTTATGTATCAAGAGATTATCCATTTCAATTTAAAAGACTTTATCGACATCAAACCGGTACCGCTTTTTCAGAAGATAAACTGATTTATGAAAATCCGTCAGAAACAGGCAGTGTGGATTTGATTGAACAGGATCAGTTTATTCAATATATTATTTCAGACAGAGATCAATCCGAAGCCTGGTATCTCAACCGAAAGAAACCACTTAGTCATTTTAAACCACTTTTTCCAAAAAGACCTAATACTTATGTTTATGGGCTGTATTACGATACCGTTTTTATGTTTGAAAATGATAAACTCTTCTCTTTCCCAATCAATCAGCCAGAAAAAACAACACTTATAAGACAATTCGATGAACAAACCTCCTTATATGATTATATGATATGCAAAGATCATATCATTCTGTTTGAAGAAAAATGGGGCTCACAACAAATTAATTGTATTAATTTGAAGGATAAAGATGATAATTACATCCAGTTTCCTGAAGAAACCTATTCTATCAGCAAAATCGACTCAGGAAACTCTTCTCAGGATTATTTTGATTTTACCTATACCTCCGTTCTAAAACCAGAAACGACTTATCGATATGATTTAAAAATGAAGAAGTTAAGCATCCAATCTCAAAAGTCTTTTGAATATTACGATGAAAATGACTACCAGAGTGATATGATTTTTATAGAGTCACATGATGGCAAATCTATCCCCGTTTCACTTGTTTATAAAACAGATCTTTTTAATTTTGATGGGTCAAATCCTCTCTTGCTAAGAGCTTATGGAGCATACGGTTACAGCCAGTACCCCTGGTTTGAACCTCATTTATTCTCTCTGTTAAACAGAGGTTTTATCTATGCAGTGGCTCATGTCAGAGGAGGCAGTGAAATGGGCAGGCAGTGGCACACGGATTCTATTGGATCTTTAAAGAAAAATTCTGTTTTGGACTTTATATCTGTCAGTGAAGGGCTTATTCAGTTAAAATATACTTCGTCTGATAAACTGGCGATCTTTGGCAGGAGTGCCGGCGGACGACTGATCAACAGTGTAGTCAATAAAAAGCCTTCTCTGTTTGCTGTGGCGATCTCTGAGGTACCTGCCTGTGACGGTATTAACTGGATGCTGGATAGAAGAAGTGATCTCTTTAATCAAAAAGAATTTGGTGATCCAATGATCCAGTCGGATTATTTAAACTATTTAGAATGGGATCCTTATCAAACCATTAAAAATCAAGACTATCCCCCCATGATGATCAGTGCAGGCTGGAATGATACCCGTGTCAGTTACTGGCAGCCCTTAAAACTTACCGCCAGATTACGGGACAGGAAACAAGATCAAAATATCCTTTTGTTAAAAACAGACATCGATGCCGGTCATCGGGGAGGCAGTTCAGGTGATACTTACAATAGAGACTGGGCTTATAAATATGCATTTATCCTCAAATGCCTAAGGTAATATCACTCATATAACAATCATTTTTCAAAATTAGTCAGGTAATTATATCAATAAAAATCAGCAAATCTGAGAGATATAAATATAGTAAGATAAGAAAGGATATTTTGTTAATACCTGATTCCTGCTGACATCATCCATGAATCTGACCAACGATTCATTAATGATCGGTTGTATGATAGAGATCCAATCAGTCGTTTCCAGTAAAAGTAATGATTTATCTGATGAAACTGTTTTGTTGAAGACCACTCATCAAATATTTGACCACTCATGGAAATCATATTATTGTTATCTCCAAATCCATTGATCAACTGAATAGCATACCAGTCTTTCAGTTTATAATGAATATCGAGAGTGTAAGATCTGTGATCTTTTGGATATCTTGATTGGCTATATGAAAGCCCTGTCGTAATCAAGTCTGTATAAAGATAAGCCCCTGTTTCAACCTGTCCGATTTTATCAGAATCAAATGAATCATAATCAAAAAAAGCCAATGAAAAATAAGGTTCTAATTTAGATTTATACGGATAAAATGGCTTAGAAACTGAGAATTGGCAAGCATATCCATCTTTATGCTCAGACTCATGACGCTGATCATTTTTTACCAGATGAAACTGGGCAGACAGATTTACAGGATAAAAGTAATTGTCGAGTTTAAACGTATAATTTGTTTTTGTCTGTTGCGATTTAACTCTTTTATTCTCTACGATTAGTTCTGCCTCTAATGCACCTAATGAAACCCATTGATTAAATGTCTGAAAATCAATATCTTTATCATTGTAGCCATAAGAAATGCCGGAGTACATATATAGAAAGATCGGCATTAAGTTTTGTTTTTCTTCTTCGGGTAAAAGTTGGTTGAATGCCTTATTAATACGATTAAACTGATAGTAATCTCCTGTCCAGAAATAATGGCCGGCAACGCCCTTGTTTGCTAAAAATAATTCTGTCTGATTTGAATGATTATCTTTTAGTACTTCTCTATAATAATAAATCGCTTCATAATCACTGTTTAAGCTCCCATGTGTAAATGCCATGATATTCATCACAGATGGATTTTTTTGGGTCAGAAGAAGCGCTTTATCTTCAAAAGATAAGACTTCATGATGCTTTTCCTGTAAGCTCATAGACCAGAGATAGCCTATCCAGGCGTCTGTATTAAGTGAATCTTTATTGATAATATACCGATACTGACTCTCTGCGTCAACTAACTGGTTCATTAAATTGTATAAATAAGCCAATTCATAACGTTCTTTTAAATCATCAGGAAATAATTCAAGGTACATGATCTTATTATTGATTTCTTCTTCAATGGTCTTTGAAAACAATAATGTTATCGTAATTAACAACAAGAGACAGGCTATAAGACTTTTGTTCATAGTATATCCTTTAAAACAAATGAAGATTCGCAAGCTGGTAGCTTACGGTACAAGGCAATAAGACTTTTGTTCATAATATATCCTTTGAAAGGACCATTTCAATTGCCTCCCCGTAAATCTTATGCTCAATCTCTAATACTTTTCGGGCAATATCATCAGGAGATTTGCAGTCTGTAATATCAACTGACTGCTGAAGCACAATTTCGCCTTTGTCGTATTCATTGCTTACAAAATGAACACTGGCTCCGGATATTTTATCACCTGCCTGAAATACGGCTTGATGCACATGACTGCCATACATCCCCCGCCCTCCATAATTTGGCAGTAATGCCGGATGAATATTGATAACAGGGCATTGAATACTATCTAAAAAAGCTTGTGATATTTTTCTCATAAATCCGGCAAGAACGATTAAATCGCAAGGTCTCATCCGAAAAGTCTCTATCAAAAAATCATTCATTTTTTGATTTGGCTGATATACAATCGTTTCAATTTGATTCATTCGGCAATAATCCGTAATAGGGGCTGTCTGATCAGTTACCATTACAAAAGCAATTTGATATGGCAGGTTTTTATTTTGTATATATTGATGTATCGCTTTAAAATTAGAACCCCGACTATGACCGGAAGTTAATACCGCAATTTTTAAGGGTGATTTCATAATGACCTTTCATCCTAAGATTTCTGCATGATTTAAACTATATAAAACAAAAGCCCGTTTTAATCAAGTTTTATTTTTAATTCCCAATTATTTTTTGTAATTTTTACGAATAATAAGCATGGATTTTGCTGAGAGAGTTCTCTTTTCATAAAAAACTTTACAAAAATACAGATTATGGAATGTTGTATTGAGAGGATTTATGGATAAGAAAATATTGATCAGTGATTTTGATGGCACTTTGTGTGATTCATCCTGTCAGGTAAATGAAGAAATATTACAAATGTTTCGAGATTTACAAAAACAAAATATAATCCGTGTAATTGCTACTGGTCGATCTCTGTATTCTGCATATAAAGTATTAGAGAATGACTTTCCAATTGATTACCTGATATTTTCATCTGGAGCTGGATTGATGAACTGGAAAACAAAGCAGATTATATTCAGCGCTTGCCTAAGTAGCAATGACACAGCTATCATTGCATCTGCTTTAAATAAAAAACAGATTGATTACATGATACATCATCCCATACCAGACAATCATTATTTTGATTATTTTTTGTTTAACAAATGCAATAGTGATTTTATCTCCAGATTAAAACATTATTCAGATTATGCACTAAAAGCAGATACGCTGACTTATACCCACAAAAAAGCATCTCAATTCCTTGCAATCACATCATATCAGGCAAATCACGAGATTTTTCTCAGCCAGACGCTGGATCAGTTTTCTGTTATCAGAGCCACTTCTCCACTTGATCATCAGTCGAAATGGATAGAAATCTTCCCTAAACACATTTCAAAATCACAGACAGCCAACTATCTTTGCGACTTACTATCTATCAATCAGAAAAACAGTATGGCAATAGGTAATGATTTCAATGATATTGACTTATTAAATTGGGCAGCTAAAGCCTATGTTGTTCATAATGCTCATGAAGATATAAAAAAACAATTCCACAAAGTCTCTTCATGTCATGAAAATGGCATCATAGAAGCAGTTAGTCACTGGCTAAACCAAGCCTGAATACTTTTCTTTTCAAAAATCAGAAATCCTTTCCCCTATCTGGTTTCATCCATACTTGTCATTTTTTTCTAACAACTTATTACAAAAATCCTGAACAACCTGAAACTGAAGGAGTAAAGTATTGTTTTTTACTATATTCTATGTTATTTGAAGCTAAATAAAGAGAACTTTTTAACAATTCATCATAAGATACAGGATTATTTTCATTAAAATGATTTAACTGATAATAAGCATTTACTGGTTTCATCAGTTTGATTTTAATTGCTTTTTTTACAGATAGTCTTAATAACAGTTTTTTTAAAATAATCAGACAATCTGCCTGATTTGTACAAATGATTGCATAACACTTTATCAGAGCATGTATTAATATCAAAAACACAGCATAAGAAGAAACGCCTCTTTTTCTGAGACAAGGATATTTATGTTTATACCTCTTTGCATAAATCACGAAATCTTTTTTAAATACAGGATTTAAATCCTGCCAAAGCGCTTTTGACAACTGGTTAACCAGAATTATGTTTATGTTTTGTTGTTGCAGGCTTCGCTGTTTTTGTTTTCTGCTAATGCAAATACGACCCTGATGATACCAGGCAAGGTTCAAATCTCCTGTTTTCTTAGGGTAGTCATGAGATTTCTGATTCAATTTCACTTTCATTACGCTTCTCCTTTAGATAGTTTAATCATATTTCGAATAAAAACAATAGAATTTTCGAATGAATCTCTTATCTATCCTGTAGAAAACACTTTTCTTTGATCCTATTTCTTGCTAACTAACATCTCACTTACAATTTGATTTTCCAATAAAATGAATAGGAATGGAATAGGAGTCAAAGAGGAAAGAAGGAGTCCTTGCATCTGATCAATATCGCATGAAGAGCCAATTGTATGTAAAATCGTACACGGTACGATAAGTAGAACAGAGCTTGCATAACACCGATCATCCGGATATCAAAGCACTCTGTTTTGTGTTTCAAACAGATATCCAAGACGGATTTACGGTAGTTTATAAAAGCAGTAAATGCAATAGCATAATAAATTCTTTTTCTATTTTATCAGCGTCACCTTTTTAATGCCAACGACCTTATTTTTGTGTTTTATCTGAATGGTATAGATCCCGGATGAGGCTTTTTTCCCTTTTTCATCATAGCCATCCCAGACGATTTGATGATAAGCGGTTTCGCTAAAGCTGTCCATCAGCTTTCTCACCTTTTGTCCTTTGATGTTATATACCGTGATATTCACTTTACCAGGCTCATTGACCTGCATATTCATCAGCGTTTTTCCTCTGAACGGATTCGGATAAGGGTCAGAAAGATTTGAGACAGGCGGAAGTACAATATCATCTGCCGAGAGTGGTTCCACATGGATAAAGTCATTTTTAATCACCGACCTTTCTCCATTGTTGATTACCAGTCGTACAGAATAAAGTCCTGGCAGGGTATAAGTATAAAGCGGATTTTGTTCATAGCTGTCGATATTGCCATCTAAATCAAAATCCCAAGCCCAGGCAAAAACCTCTCCGGATGAGGTATCGGTAAACTGTACTTCCAGAGGCAGGATTCCCTGTCGCGGAGAAGCTGTGAAATTAGCATTCAAGCCCTGAAACTCATAAGCGCCCATATCAATACTGCCACCAACAATTCTCGGATTCCCCATGATATCAGTCTCCGGAAAGCTGTAATCCGGAATATCCAATGTCCCTGCATCAATACAGGGAGAGCCTTCACCCAATTGATAAGGGTGTTCATTTCCCATCTGATAAAGCGGATCGGCATCAATATTGCCTTCTCCCCAAATGACTGTATTATGATAAGGCGTATTAGGGTAGTATTCCCGAATGGAAGTCCTGCCCCCTTCCAGATTCGTATGACTGAGGCTCAGGGTATGGGGCTGTGTAGGCGATGGCATATCTACAAACCAAATGCGGTTGGGTGTATTGCCATAAATAATGCTGTTGTAAATCTCAAGCTTTGAATTCTTCTCTCTAAAACAGACAGGTCCCCCTTCATGAGACACAGTATTGTGACTGATGGTAGAATTGATAATGCGAGCCTGAGTGTTTGGTAAAACTTCTATTGCATTGGCAAGTATTCTAATTGGCCAATCCGGTTCCAGAAAACTTTCGTTGGAATGCATGAGCAATTGACTGATTTCATATTGATTTCTCAGAGAAAGACTTGCATGATTAACCAGAGAAACAGGCGCAGGTCCGCCCCAAATAATATCATACCAGTAAGGTTCATTGTTTCTGATGATGATATTGGAATAGTAATTCTTCCAGGCATAAGTGCCCAGCATAACATAACGACTATTATCAAAGAGGAGTTTATTCGCTTTAAAAACGGCCTGAGGATTGTAATACCCATCAAAGGGTTCAAAGCTCAACAATCCTGTATATACATTGGAGAATTTTAGATTTTCATATTCCAGACCAGTGCTGTTAAAAATCATGGTGGACCAATAGGGGACATAATCCATTGAATTATTTTCAATACTGAGATTAGTCAGTTTATAGTGATAATCTTCTTTCCCTGATTTTATCAAACCACCAAGATTTTCACTGTCTAATATCGTTTGTTCAGGTCCTGCCCCTTCAATGCTGACAAAGGCTTTCATATTCAAGGGGAAGAACTGATTGTTTTGAGAGCGGTTATAGGTGCCTGGTGCCAGGTAAATTGTTTTTGGGTTAAGTGAATCAGATGCAATCCGGTACAGAGCCCAGGCAATGGTCTGAAAAGGGCTTGCCGGACTGAGCCCGTCATTTTGGTCACTCCCCAAAGGGGAAACGAACACATCATGATTGATATAAGCATCATAAATGGCATGCTCACACTGAAAATCAAAACTGCTGTACATATCCAGAAAATTTGGGTCAGCTGTTGCCACGGTAAAAGTATCCAGAACAACAGAAAAATGATAATTGGGATTGGTAAGTGATAAATCATATCCATTACCAGCCATATTGCTGAAGATGCTGTTTTTATTAACCGGATCAAACTCAATTAATGAAGTAGGACTTGTAAATATCCCTCCTCCAAAGTCTGGAGATTTGTTATTTTTGATAACATTGCCTGAGAGAAAGGGATTGCTGATAAGTCCCTGATAACTTGCGACACATATTGCACCGCCAGAACCATTGATTGCCTGATTGTTTTGCATGATGCAATTCAGGATGGATGGGCTGGATACTGCAATATTGATAGCCCCTCCTATGGTTGTAGAGGGAGATATATTCCCGGTTCCATTCTCTATGGTAAAGCCGTCTATTACCGCATTACGGGTCTCCAGATTCATAAAGAGTATGCCACTGCCCTGCTGATTGGCATCTATGATGGTGTTGTAAATGTGTTCTCTGTTGTTACTGTAACGGTATAAACTGCATACGGTAATATTCTTACCCAGATAATCCAGATTTTCATAATATCTGCCCGGATAGACAATGATGGTATCCCCATAAGTGGAAGCATTCTCAATCGCAGTCTGAATACTGGTAAAATCCCCACTACCATCCTGCTTAACCACATAATTGACAGATGACAGCGATGAGATCAGCATAAAAATCAATAAAGTCATCATTCTGTATTTCATTTCTTATCCTTTCTATTTGAATTGAGTAAGACAAACAACCTGCTTGTCAAAACTAACAGTGATAATTCCCCTCCCGTGGACTTACCCTACCCCAAAAAATTACTGGACAAATAATCTGTATCAGATTTATTTGTTTTTATGAATAGAATAGCATATAGTGACAATGTAAAATCATTTATTGAAAACACCATGGCGAGCCAGGAAGGAATTACCCGCT
>JAKQQL010000073.1:0-9072 GCA_029564175.1 Candidatus Cloacimonadota bacterium | reverse complement strand
CTTTTCAGACAGGTTTGCCATTTGAATTGAACTATGTCCAGTTTGCCCCTCAGTTAAACAAGGCGGATTATACATTTATGCAGACTGACTATTCTCAGTTTTTCTTTAGCAAAGATGACTTCAAAGCAAATCGGGCATTTCTAAAAGCTTTTTATGAAAACAATCCGGATGCTTTACTAAAAATATTTCCCTCTGACAGTTCATGGATTAGAAGCGAATTTCTGATATTTCTAAAAAAAGGACTTGGTCAGCATTTAGATGAGTTAAAAAAGCATTTATCACAATTTGTGTTTAAAACCGATACACAGAAAAACCAGTATATTGTTTATTATACTCAGGGTGTTCAGAATTATGCTCAAAAACTGGGTTTTATGTCTCAATATGCCAGATTCTATAATCCATTTATGTTTTTTGAGTTGTTTAAAAACCGTATCAATCTGAATATTACCAATAGTCAATTGTTTAAAACTTATCACACTCAAATCGAGGCGAATTGCCCGGAACTGGCTTTCTATCTGAAATCATGTGAAAAAATGCCTGTTTTTCCAAACAAGATGAATCAGAACTTATTGATATACAAGCTATTTAAGGAAGAGATACTTGAGACTCTTCATTCATCCGGAATACGAAAAACACCATATTATAACCTTAAGAAATTAGACAAGATTCTTTCCAAAGCAGAATCAGATGATGAAAAATATATAAATACCATCATCAAATGCTTTATGTTTGAAATAATCAGAAGTCATCTGGAATAAGCCTAAAAATCTACATAAAATCAAGGTTGACTCAATAAGCAGTTCATATTTATTTGTTTTTAGATTAAATACATATAAGGAGTTATCATGGCTAAAGCGCCAAAGACAGCAATCATTCCTACCCGTGAAGAAGATTACCCTGAATGGTATCAACAGGTGATTAAAGCAGCGGATCTGGCTGAAAACAGTGATGTTCGCGGATGTATGGTCATCAAACCGTGGGGCTACTCTATCTGGGAAAATATACAGAAAAATCTAGATCAGATGTTTAAAGAAACCGGTCATAAAAATGCTTATTTCCCCATTTTTATACCAAAGAGTTTTTTTGAAAAGGAAGCAGAACACGTTGAAGGATTTGCCAAAGAATGTGCTGTTGTTACTCATTCCAGACTTGAAGATGATGGCAATGGCGGTTTGAAAGTAGCTGGTGAGCTCACAGAACCCTACATAGTAAGACCAACTTCTGAAACGATTATTGGTGCTTCTTTTGCCAAATGGACTCAATCATACAGAGATCTGCCTCTTTTAATCAATCAATGGGCAAATGTGGTACGTTGGGAACTCAGAACCAGATTGTTTTTAAGAACTGCTGAGTTTTTATGGCAGGAAGGTCATACCGTACATGCGACCAAAGAAGAAGCAGAATTTGAAACAAAACAGATGCTTGAAGTCTATGCTCAGTTTGCCAGAGAATACCTGGCAATACCAGTCATTGAAGGCGAAAAAACAGCAGGAGAAAGATTCCCTGGTGCGGTTGCCACTTACTGTATAGAAGCGATGATGCAGGATAAAAAAGCATTGCAGGCAGGTACTTCACATTTCTTAGGTCAGAACTTTGCGAAAGCATCTGACATTAAATTCCAGAACAAGAATGGCGAGATTGAATATGCCTGGACAACATCATGGGGTGTTTCTACCCGTTTGATAGGTGCTTTGATTATGGCTCACAGTGATGACAACGGATTAGTGCTGCCTCCAAGAATTGCACCAGAACATGTGATTTTTATCCCAATTTATAAAACAGACGAAGAAAAAGATCAGGTACTTGCTTTTGTAAACAATATCATTACTGAGATTAAAGGCTTACGTTATCATGATGAAAAAGTCAGATATTATCTTGATAACCGTGATATGACCGGTAGTGAAAAAGGCTGGCATTGGATTAAAAAAGGAGCGCCAGTACGTGTTGAAATAGGACCGAGAGATATTCAGAATAACTCAGTTTTTGTCGGCAGAAGAGATAAAGAACCAAAAGACAAAATGTCATATCAGGTTCAGGATTTTGTAGCCCAACTGACTACAATTCTTGATGAAATTCAAAACAATATCTATAACAAAGCATTAGCTTACCGAAATGAGAATACAGTTCAAATTGACAGTAATGAAGATTTTTACTCTTTCTTTACGCCAAAAAATGCTGAAAGACCTGAGATTCATGGTGGTTTTGCAGATTCTCACTGGTGTGGCAGTCAGGAATGCGAAGAAAAGATTAAAAATGACTTGAAAGTAACGATTCGTTGTATTCCGCTTCAGGCAAAACAAGAAGCTGGTAAATGTATCTGCTGTGGAAAAGAAAGTACGCAGAGAGTGGTTTTCGCTAAGAGTTATTGATCAAATTTTAAGCAACAGTGTTTTATCTCAAACAAATTAAAACCTGTTGCTTTATTTACTTTTATGCTTTCTGGTTACAAGATAAGCGATTGTTAATCCTATTGGAATTGTAAATAGGGTAGATGTCCAAGTATAACCTTTATAAATTAAAAACATGGGGCCGATTGTTGTAACTAATGCTATTATAAAACCAGATATCAACCCAATAGTGTTCAAAACCATTTCAAAATTGACACATTTACGTTCCATAATCATTCTATGCTGACTTTGTTTCTCAACTAAAGTAATCAGCCTCTCAGCACATCCAGGTACAATTTGTTCATATCTTTCAAGAGAATTTGGATCAGGTAAAGGGCCTGAATAATGAGATACAGCTAATAAGGAATTTACTTTTTGTTTAGCGGGTACATTCTTTTTCTTCGAACTCATAGAATACCTTTTGCATATCTTTTCCAATTTCATTCCAATCAGATTTTAAGGCAGACATATCATCTTTTGGTGTATATACTGATTTTTTGTCAGATTCAAACAAAAAAGTGATTTTGTTGGCTCCTTTTAATATCTCTTTCCATATATCTGTTTTCTTATCTTTCATTATCCCTCCATTAGATATAATAATTTTTTTATGAATTTTGTCAATTAAAAGATTGTAAATTGGATAAACCATTTTGCGCTTCATAGAATTCATCCACATAACGATGAGATTCGTGAAGCGCTTTTTTTATGTCATGATGAATTATTTGGTTAATTGCTAAAGCAGAAGAAAAAGCACAACCTGTTCCATGAGCATACTTCCATGATTTTCTGGGATGAAGGAATTCGATGACTACATTACTAGAAACAAATGCTTCTTTAATCTGCTGATCAGAGAAATGTCCCCCTTTTAGATAAAACTGACATCTATTATGTTTAGCAAAGTCCTTTGTTGCAATTAATGCCTCTTTGTAATCTGAGATATTTTCTTCTAATAACAAGCTTAACTCATTACAATTAGGCGTAATAATATCGATCTGATTAAGTAAACGAGCTTTTAAATGAGCAATATACTCTTTTTTAATAAAATCAAATCCTGATGATGATTTAAACACCGGATCAAGTACTGTAAATGGCTTGTATTTATTGAGATAAAATGATAATAAGTCCAGCTGTTCAATATCTGTAATTAGACCAATTTTGATGCAATCAGGTGTAAATGCTTTAAATATACATTTTAACTGGTCTTCAAGAATCTTTTTCTCAACTGGATAAACAGAACAAACCTGATTAAAATCCTGAACAGTCAATGCTGTGATAACTGAGAGCCCCCAAAAACCAAAATATTGTGCTGTTTTCAAGTCTTGCTGGATTCCTGCTCCACCTGAAGGGTCAGAAGCAGCGATTGATAAGAAATATTTCATATAACGCCTTTTTTTCTTTAGGATTAACAGAGACGCCCAAATTGGACGTCTCTACTTTGTTAAAAATGCAGGCTGTTGTAGGGCAAGCAACCTGCTTGTTAAAAACAAACTCATTCACACTTAAACGTACCACCCCTCCATTGGAGGGGAATTTTACGCTCCATTTCGCAAATCCTTACAGAAACTTTGCCTGCACATAAATGACCAGGATGGACGTTCTACATTTGCCCTACAGCAAAATCCTTTTGATCATGTATTATCAGTTTGTAGGGATGAGCGAAGCGAAGCGCCGTTCATCCGCAAATGAAACCATCTTTCAGCTTATAGAGTTGGCTACAAGCAAGAGGTTTGTAGTACGGTAAACGTACCACCCCGTCACTCCGTGCCACCCCTCCATCGGAGGGGAATTGTACGCTCCATTTCGCAAATCCCTACAAACCTATGATTCTCCGCGACTCCGCGTCTCCGCGTGAGGTACAATTTCTACAAGCAAGATGCTTGTAGTACAGCTTACCATATTACTCAGATAGCTATTGATTAGCTACTTTAATGGCACAGAGTTTACCACACATCGAACATTCATTTTTCTCTGAACTGGTTTGATGTTTTCTTTCTTTTGCGTGGTCAGGGTCAATTGCGTATTCATACATAGATTCCCAGCAAAGATTTGCTCTTGCCTGAGACATATTGTAATCTCGTTGGATAGATTTTTTAATCCCTTTGGAAATATCAGCACTATGAGCCGCTATTTTGAAGGCAATGGTTCCCTGTTTGATATCATCACAGTTTGGCAGACACAAATGTTCTGCAGGAGTCACACAACAAAGAAAATCAGCACCGTAAACAGCTGCAGCGGTCGCTCCAATTGCCCCTGTAATATGATCATAACCTGGAGAAATATCAGTTGTCAACGGACCTAATACATAGAATGGCGCTTTTTGGCATAAGGCTTTTTGCAGATGAATATTCATTTCAATATCTTTCCATGGCACATGACCAGGTCCTTCCACCATGACTTGTACATTGTGAATACGACATTGTTTAACAAGCTCACCAAGCACCATCAGTTCGGCCAATTGCGCATGATCAGTTGCATCAGCTTGCCCGCCTGGTCTGAGACCATCACCGAGACTTAGCGTAACATCATGTTTTTTACATATTTTTAAGAGTCTGTCAAAATCCTCGTAAAGCGGGTTTTCCTGTTTATTTACTTTCATCCAGTGTTTCAGCATACTGCCACCACGGCTGACAATCCCTACCAAACGAGGGTTTCTTTCCAGAAAATCAAGACTTCGGTAGTTTAATCCGCAGTGAACTGTCATAAAATCTACGCCTTGTTCTGCTTGCTTTTCAATCTCTTCAAACAGCATATCTGTAGACATTTTAGTAAAGTCCAGGTCTTTTTCTGCCAGTCGGCTAATTACTGAATAGATAGGCACTGTCCCCATCATGATATTGCTGGATGCCAGTAATTCTCTTCTGATCTGATCGAGATCACCGGCAGTTGATAAATCCATAAAACTGTCAGCCCCATACTGAACGGCAATTTCGAGTTTTTTTAACTCATCTTTGATGTTTACATTATTTTCTGAGGTACCCAGATTGATATTAATTTTTGTAGTCAGACCGCTACCAATAGCTCTGGCTTTGAAATTTCTGTTTTTATTCTTTGGGATTACGATGGTACCATCGATTAATCCTTCTGTTATTTTTTCTGTTTTTATATCGTCATAATCTGCAGCATCTTTGATAGCCTGAGATATGATGTTTTGTTTTGCGTCATCTATTAAGGTCATTCTTCCTTCTTTCTTATGTTTAATGGTAACTTTGAATCAAATGTTGCATTTTAACAAGCCGGTTTTCAAAATCAGAAGTGTTCATGAAATACCTGACTAATGCAAGATTTTTAATACCGGCATCCAGTACATGGCAAATGTTTGTTTCATTGATACCTCCAATTCCAACAACGGGAATATCGGCTTTTTCACTCATTTTTAAGACTTCTTTGATTGGACTCAGACCAGTAACCGGATCAGGATTTGCTTTAGTAGGCGTAGTATATAGTGGACCGAAACCAATATAATCCGGTTTTTCAGCCAAAGCTGTTTCTGCCTGAAGCAGATTATGAGTGGATAAACCGATTACTTTTTTACTGGTGAGTATTTGTTCAGCATCATTCTTACTCAGATCATCCTGACCCAAGTGAACGCCGTCTGCTTTTGAGAGTGTCGCTATACTAACATGATCATTTACAATAAATTGAGTTTCTGAATGAATACAAATGGATTGAATATCTTTTGCCAATTGGAGTAAAACTTTGTCAGAAAAATGTTTTTCTCTAAGCTGGAGGTATTTGATTTTATGTTTAACACAAATTTCAGCAATCCTGGTATAGGGGAGAACCGGTTGTGTCATAATGATATACAAACCAAAGTTATTCATTCTTTTTTAACTCTTTTTCAATCAGTTCAGCCGCTCTTTTACCAGATAAAAGCATTCCTCCAAATATCGGACCCATTCTGAAACTGCCGAACACGCCATTGGCAGCCATACCGGATACAAACAATCCTGGATATACTTCTTTGGTATTCTCAATCGTGCTTTTTTCGCCTTCATCTACTGAGAGAGATTTTTCGCCCATGATATTGCCTGTTTCTGTGTTTAAACAGATGTTGTTTTTTTGGGCTGTAATTCTGGATATTTCTGATGGATGTCCGGTTGCATCTAAAACTACCTTTGCACAGGCCATCAGCGGATCGACATGCATATCAAGCCTTCTGACTGCTGTCCAGTTAATGACAACGCCTGATACGCGATTATCAAGGAAAATGACATCTTCTACTGATATGCAATTAAAGATTTTAGCACCGGATTTGGTACTGTGGTAAATTAAAGATGAAGTAGCCTGTACTGAATCAGCTGTTGCCAGTTCATCTGACACTTGCTCAAAATCAATACCGTACTCTGTTAAAATTGGCCATGCATCCTTCTGAACGACTAGCTCATTCATCATCATGGCCCCGCCCCACATACCGCCACCCGGGGCGAGTTTACTATCAAAGAGAGCGACTTTGTAACCTTTTTTGGCAAGGGTTTCACTTGCTACCAGACCAGACGGACCTCCGCCTACGATGACCACATCTACATTCAATGTGTCCTGGAATTTTTTAAAATAAGATTGCACGATGGCATTGGAAACGATTGCTTCCATTACTCCTCCTTTCTTTTTTACAGGATAATACTCCTGCAGTGGAGGGTAAGGGCATAGGAAAGGGGAATTTGTTTTTTCCTCCCTACGCCGGCATTACCCGGATCAGGTTCTAAGGGTATAATCTCAGCCCTTGCGAGCACCCCTGCAGACGACTTTGTCATCTGTCTGTCTCTCATTTTAAAATCGTATCTTTTTTGTCAAGGTTAAAACAGTTTTAAACGGATAAATGAATTGTAAACTGCTTTTATGATTGATCGTCTGTCAGTACATAAAAGATTATTCCACTATACTTTCCTACTCTTATAAAAAAGTACTTATCCCTATCTCTGGTCTGACAATCAGATGCTGACGAATATGCAACGCTAAATCAGGATGAGTGTTAGCAAGTGTTGTGATACTTCTGTGAATGGATTTTAGAACAGAGGCTTTCATCCGATTGTAAATTGTCTGAAAGTGGTAGATTTTACCTCCTCTGACCGTCGATTTTTTAACATAGTAAGTCAGCTGTTTGAGCTCTGATTCAGCTTCGGCTTGTTTGACGTTATTGCCACATTGCATACATTCGGCTATCAGGTCTATCAGGTAACTCATCCGCTTTCTGACTTCTGAAAGGGTCTGAGTGTCGCAACATTCGATTTTTCCTTCTCTGGGAATCAGCGCATCCAGTTCAGTAAAAGGACAGAGTCTTTGGTGTTTGAGATAAAACTCACGTTGACCCAGCAAGGTCTCAGGTTTAAATGATTGACCCTGATGACTGAGTAGAAAGTAAAGATAGAAGTCTTTTTTGGGGTCAAGTTGATTAAAAGCAATAGTAATGTTGTTATTCATTGTTAACCTCCTTATTTTACAATGCATTATACTAGAATAAGGCAGTTTTGTCAAGAAGAATTCGTTAACAAAGTGTGTTTTTTATTGCATTATAACTATATTAAAATAAGTATTTTAAAGAGACATATATCAGACAAAATATAATAAAAAAAGTATTAAAAATTTAAAAATAGATAGATAAGATTATATACCGCAAATGATATTCTTTAGCTGAGCTACTTCTCTTACAGGTACGCTGTATGCTTTTAGGTTAGCAAGGTAAGTGATGAGTCTTTCTTCTTTACCTGGACTGATTTCTAATACTTTTATAGGCATATTAAGGGTTTCAAGTTTTTTTTTTGCTTTATTTCTTTGCTTATTGCTTTTAAAGATAATGGCTTTAACAAGCAGATTCTCAGTATTATTATCACTTTCTATTATTGTGTAATCTGCTTTAAACTTGTTAAACAATAATCCTTGTTTCACTATATATGCATTAGATTCTAGCATGGTTATCAAAGTGTCTGATTGAACATTGTATTTCGTAGGAATAAAAAAGAATGCTTCTGATTCGTAAGTTTCTCTTAAATAGTCTGTTTCTCTTCTTACTCTCTCATAAAACCCGCTTGTTAACCCTTTATTTCTTGTTTTATTGTGGTAAATCTTGTTTAAAGCACTTAGATATCTATCGCTTTGATGAATAAACAAAGAGTATAATAAAATTAGATGTATCTTATCTGATAAGCTTTTTTCACTTAGAAGCTGACTCTCTTTAAAAGCAGACAGTTTCATTTTTCTGAAAAGCATCATATTTCTGTATAACTTTGGTGTATAATCACTTACATTTCTAAGTCTAAGCATTCTATTCTTATCCTTTGATTTGATATATTTCTTAACCCTCACACAGTTACATAGCATATAAACCAGAATTTTGTCAAGTACTTTATGCCAATTTTTGAAAGAAAATGATTAGTGTCAGATAAGGAAGGTATAAGGATAGAATAAGGAAATACTTTAGCAGAGTAACACATATTTTTGTGTCTTTCGTGGTAATTAAAAAAAACAAAGACATACAAAAACGACCAGGAGGTACGTTGAATGATGAATTATAAATGATGAATGATGAATGAGTTAAATTCCCCTCCGATGGACTTACCCTACCCCAAAAAATTACTGGACAAATAATCTGTATCAGATTTATTTGTTTTTATGAATAGAATAGCATATAGTGACAATGTAAAATCATTTATTGAAAACACCATGGCGAGCCAGGAAGGAATTACCCGCT
>JAKQQL010000033.1:0-1872 GCA_029564175.1 Candidatus Cloacimonadota bacterium | reverse complement strand
GACTTTATATCGATTGTATGGATCTCATTAATGAATCTAAACACATCCTTCGGTGCGTCCACATAATTTTCTTTCCAAACCAACTTCAAAGTTTCCTGTGATTTTGACCATAAGACTGCCAGATTGTGTTTGCCTTCTGATGGATTTGTTGAGATTGCCAAAATCTTGTTCCCCTCATCAATTATTTCTTTTAATCTCAATTCAATATAATGTCTTATTAGATAACAGAAAGGATATATTAAAAAGTCTTGTTGGGTACGATCTATTTCTAAAATTTGTTTTTCTAATATCTCTATTGCTAGTTTGTACCCCTCTCCGTAGTACAGCCATTTATTATCATCTTTTGATAACCTGGAGTTGAATTCCCAACTAGTGTCAGATCTCAGGTACTTCATAGTTTTTTTCACAATTGTTAGAAAATGGTTGAAAGTAAATAAACATTAGCTATAACGTTCGGCGGTATGTGGCGTTGGCGCAGAGTCGCGGTGGCGCGTGTTTTTGCACTCGTGGTGCGATGCAGGGTTAAGCGGTTATTACTTCATTCTCGCGTTGGCAAAAACCGTGACACCAGGAGGGGGTCCCCGGCGGGAGCCGGGGCGGGCCGCACCGCCGACCACTTAACAGTCCGCTTTAGCCAGAAAGTTCTCGCGGTGCGGAAAGCCAATGACATATACCGACCTGTTAGCACCAGTTATTTAATGATTTTTTTAGCCTTTCAAAGTCATTATTGTCCTTGGGCTCGATTAATAATTCACGTTTAAAGAATCCGATGCCAGATGATTGTGATTTTAAAGTCAGTAAGATTGCTTTCCAATTACAGATCTTCATTTCGTATTGACCGCACTGTTTATTGGAATTAATTTCAAGAGGTAAGGTTGAATTATAAGTAAGAAATGAAGGCATTTTATCAGTTAGAACTATAAACCGTGAACTATTAACTAGCAATCTACCCTTTTGTGGAATTCCTGCAATTACTTTGAAATGTGAATAACTACTTGTTTGGATTTGAACATTTTCAAAGACCTCAAAATCAGCGAAGTCTATTCCAGCAAGGATTTTTTGAGTCGTTTTCCATTTTTCTTTCTGAAGTACTTTAAGAACGATGAAAATCAGGATTATCGGACTAGCAAAAAAAGAGATTATTAAGAATGGTTCTAATATGTTATGAAATTTCTCCACGGGATTGTTGTATAATTGGTGCTAACGTTCGGCGGTATGGCCAGTAAGGGATTGCGGGCTAATCACCTATCGAGGTACACAGAACATTGAAGCGGGTTACAACCCTTCACATACCACTGATACCCTTATTGGCTATACCGCTTGTTAGCATGCGTACTTTATTAATTATCAAGTTTATATCAATATTTTTCTCTCTTTCAAAATGCCGTAAAATTTGTCTTTATAACTATCAGAAATCGGAATCAAATCTTTTCCAATTCGGATTCTGTTTCTTTCAATATTCTCAATTTTTGAAATCGATACAATATATGAATTATGAACTCTCTGAAAATCAATCTGAGGTAATATTTCTAACAAATTTTTGAATGTTTGCAAAGTCATTATTTTTTTATCAGTTGTATGAATCTGCAAATAGTCTTTCATTCCCTGAAGGTACAAAATATCTTTAATTTCAATTTTCTCAATACGATATTCTGTTTTTACGAAGATATAGTCATTAGAATTAGTAGTCACTATTCCACTTAAGTGGTTATATACTTTATCAACTGACTTTAAAAATCGATCAAATGTGAACGGTTTTAATAGATAGTCAGCAACATCTAATTCATATCCTTTTAGAGCGTATTCATCATATGCAGAAGTAATTATTACTTTTGGCTTGATTTGCAATGATTCCAGAAACTGTATTCCTGA
>JAKQQL010000340.1:0-8298 GCA_029564175.1 Candidatus Cloacimonadota bacterium | reverse complement strand
TTTATCTTTTTCATTTACATCACCTCATCTTATATAGAGTTAATATAAATGAATGGCCAATATTGTCAAGAACTAATTTTGCATAACTGCCTTATTTTTCAAAGAGTTATAGCCTTTCTTTTTTACGAGGTCATCATACTTGACTTGTTTATCAACTTTGATTATATTCACAATTGTAATGTAAAGAGGGGTTTTACATATTTTTAAAGCAGATAATCCCCCTTGATAGATGAGTGTTATTAAAAAAAGAGGAGGATTCTATGAAAAGAATCATGTTATTTATTGTATTGCTGGTATTTGCGTTAAGCTTACTGGCACAAATTATTCAATTAAGACAGCCATTAATATTAGCAAATGGCACAGCTACTCATGCTAACTACAAAGGATATACTTATGCAGGGCAAGTCTTATGTGACTTAGGGTATCTTGATAACGAAGAATTTGTTTTGCTCAGTACAGACGCTTGTTTTTGGCCGGAAGATTGTCCTTTTGATATTGAAACCCTCCCAGTTACCCTTTCTTCTTTTACTGCGTCTTACACAGCATCCAATACAGTGAGTATCAACTGGCAGACAGAATCAGAAAGTAATATGATTGGCTATTATATTTATCGTTCAAACAGTAATGATGTATCTGCTTCAGAAAGAGTCAGTAGTTTACTCACAGCATACAATCAGCCTGAGACCCAGCATTACAGTTTTACAGACAGAGAAATTGATTATGAGACTACTTATTACTACTGGTTGCAATCCTGCGATTTAGATGGCAGTAATCAATATCATGGCTCAATTTGTGTTACAACAGGTAACGGTCAGACAATACAAAATCCACTGATACCAGTTACTACCAAACTTAATAATGCCTACCCTAATCCATTCAATCCTTCAACCACTATCTCTTTTGACTTGGCTGGTACTGAGAATGTATGTATTAATATTTTCAATATAAAAGGTCAGCTTATCAAGAATATTTGTAACAAGACTTATGATAAGGGCAATCATTCCATTATCTGGGATGGCAAAGATAATCAGGGTAATAGTTGTGGTACCGGAGTCTATTTCTACAAGATGACAGCCGGCAAGACAAGACAAAGTAAAAAAATGATGATGATAAAATAATTCAATTGCCGGGGCAACCCTTGCGGTTGCCCCAAATGTTATGAAAATTCAATAACCCCTAAAACTGCATAATACGTGTCTGGATAATCATACCTGATCTGATTCAAAGCGATCAAAATCTATTTCACAATATCAAAAATAATCTTTGCAAACAATAGAATGAATACAGAAATAAAGACAGGTCTGATAAATTTTGACCCCTTTTTTACCACTATTTTAGAACCGATGAGATTGCCTGAAATACCTGCAATCGCAGCCGGGATCCCAATGATAAACAAAACTTTCCCGCTGACAATAAAGGTAATCATTGCTGCTATATTAGATGCAGAATTGATTACTTTTGTATTACCATTGGCAACTACAAAGTCATATTTCAAGACCAACGCATAAAATAATATGAGAAATGAACCGGTTCCTGGTCCAAAGAATCCATCATAAAATCCGATAATCAACGCAGCAATAGCAGACAATATCATTTTTTTCATCAGAGAGAAAGTATGAGATGTATCAATCACTCCGATATCTTTTTTCAAAATAGTAAATAAGGTGATCACAGGCAATAAAAAGACCAGAACATAACGTAAAAAATCAGGCCTGATCAACAGCACTGCTTTTGTACCGCTATAACTCCCTGTCAGTGCAAAAACAGCACTTAAGACCGCTACTCTGACATCAATCATACCATGTTTAAAGTAGCGTAAAGTTGATAAGATTGTCCCCCAGCAGGAAGAAAATTTATTGTTTCCTAATGCGATATGAGTTGGTAAACCGGCAATCAGGTAGGCAGGCAGAGAAATCAGACCACCACCGCCAGCAATTGCATCAATTAGACCACCTAAAAAAATGAAAGGGATGACTATTAAAAATGTTTGGTAAGTAACTTGAAAATCCATTAGTGTTCTCGCTTTCTGATAAAATAAAACAGTCCTGGTAAAGCAGGTATAACAGAATTAAAAAAGAAGATGATAAGTGAACAGGCAATAGCAGTTTCAGCAATAATGCCTGACTGTGCAAACAAATAAACTGATGCTGATTCACGAATACCCAAACCACTGTATGATATCGGAATCAGGGTTGCAAACAAAATCAGTGAGACATTGATCACAAGGTCAAAGAGTTTGATTTGATCAAACAAAACCAGAATGCAGTAATATTGGTAAAAAGTTAAACCTAAAAACAGCAATTGAGAAATTAATATCACCGGCATTTTTCTGATATATCGTTTCCATTTATGTTCTGATGTTGCCTTTTTGAATAATCTTGGCAAGTAAAAAGGCAATAAAAAACTCAGCATAAATAAAATCAGAAATAACCATGCAAAATTTTTAAAATAATAAGCTCCGGCAAGACATCCGGCAATAAAGAAAATCCAGGTTTGAAAGAACTTCTCCAGTAAAATGATAAAGAAAGCAGACTTTTTTGAAATCTGTCTCAGATAAAACATCTTGCCAAAAGAACCCTGACCTCCGGGTATTACCAGTTTAAACAGCAATCCCAATGTGTGAGTTCTGAAAACATCTCCATATTTCAAATTTACTTTTGGGTCAATTTTGAGCAGAGATTTCCAGTTTAGCATCTGAATATAAAATTTGATTATTGTTGTTATTATCAACATTATCACGACTGACACAGGCAGTTTAGAAATATGTGTCATCGTATCATTAAAAGACACTTTGCTGAACAAGAAATGCAATAAAAGTAATGAAAAAATCAATTTTAAAAAAAATGATATCTTTTTTATCGTATTCTGGTGCTGATGATAGTATTGATTTAGTTTATTGATAATTGTCATAGAATTTTCCTCTTTTCGCAAGCTATTGTAGGGCAAGCAACCTACTTGCCAACAAAACACATTATCTTTCACAAGCTGTCGTAGGGCAAGCAACCTGCTTGCCAACAAAACACATTCTTTCGCAAGCTGTTGTAGGGCAAGCAACCTGCTTGCCAACAAAACACATTCTTTCGCAATCTGGCGTAGGGCAAGCAACCTGCTTGCCAACTAAACACATTCTTTCGCAAGCTGTTGTAGGGCAAGCAACCTGCTTGCCAACTAAACACATTCTTTCGCAAGCTAGTAGCTTGCGCTACAACTGAAAGTAAGATATTTGATGTTTTCATTTCCATGTCCAGTTCCTGAATGTGCCTTGTATGGATTTAATGATTAAAAAATAAGGATAATACAAAATATAGAGCAGATAGACAGGATAAAAACGCTCTGAATGTTTTTTAGCAGAGAAAAAAACATAAAGAAAAGCTGAAATATATAACATTAGAAATTCCAGATAATAGCCATAATGACTGATAAACCAGGGAAGTAAAATAAAAAAAACAGCAATCAATACGCTCAGAATCTGCCAGTAAAGTCTGCTCATTCCAAACTTCCCAAAGCGTCTCAAATCCTGCTGTTTACGAACTTCCTTGCTCACAGGTAGTGTTGCAACTGAAGGAGTAAACATATAGCGTATCTTCTTCTTATTTTTATAAAACCGGTTGAGCAATAATTTGTCATCACCAGATCGAATATCTTCAATACCATTGTAACCGCCAAGTGCTTTAAAGATACTCTTTTTAAATACCAAATGCCTTCCTGTGCAGCTAAATGGATGTCCTAATCCACAAGTACATGCATACGAAGTAGCTGTTATCAGATAGAGAAAGCGTCTGAACAAACTGTTATTGATTTCAGGAGAGTAACCAATCAGCATATCGCTCGTATGTTCAGGGTCTAAATACTCAGATATTTCATTCAGCCAGTTGGCTGGAGGACGGCAATCCGCATCTGTCAATACAATGTAAGGAAACATGGAAAATTCAATCGCTTTTGACAACGCTTTTTTCTTGCCATGATCAGGATAATCTAACCTTAGGGCATGATATTGTGCTTTTTTTATGGCAAAATGTTGCATTTTCATAAAGGTATCATCAGTCGAGTTGTCATCTATCAGTATCACTTCGTAATCATAGGGGGAATAATTGATAGCCTCTATCGCTTCAAACAAGCCATTCAGATGTTTAGATTCATTCTTACAGGCAATAATGATTGAAAAACGACCTTTCTGAGAAGATTCTGGTTTTTTATTCAAAAATAATCCTATGGTCAGCAATACTAAAAATCCGCTAAATATCAAAATAATCATATATTCATTCCTTAAACCTGCACAATCTACAAAACAAACTATTTGAACACTTAAATCCGTCAACTGTAATTTGGCTATATCATGATTAAACCTCAGGCATCATAATAGCAGAAAGTCGTAACGTAAGCTACCAGCTTGCGAAGAAACACTGAATTTCACGCGGAGTCTCTAAGGCACGGAGAGGAATTCAAATCAGGGGCTTTTACCCTGTGTTCTTCGTAGAAAATGTTTTCATAATAATTAAAAAGGCAGAGATTGCTCTCTGCCTAAGATTCTCAAAGTGCTATTTTATTTTATCATCATCATTTTCTTTGTTTGAATAGTCTTGTCTGCTGTCATTTTGTACAAATAAACACCAGTTCCGCAAGCATTACCATTATAGTCTCTGCCATCCCAAACAATCGTGTGAGAACCTGTTTGATATGCTTTATGGACTAAATTCTTAACAAGCTGACCTTTAACATTATAGATATCTATCTTTACATCAGAAGGGCTTATTAAGTCAAAAGCGATAGTCGTTGAGGGGTTGAAGGGATTTGGGTATGCTGAATGTAAAACTACTTCTTTACAATGAGGTATATCAATGACAATTTCATCATTTGGCACTGAATTTGGATAATTCAGGTATGGATAGCCGTTATTCATATTGGGATTAATATTCCAGGTATCAGGGAAGCTCCAGCCGGCATTGGTGTAAGTTGACTGCATTTTCATTTGAGCTGTAGTTTTACCAGTACCACCAGCGGAAGTGGATTGCCCTGAAGTTTCAATGTCCCAAAAACTGGTTAAATTTGTGGTAGCATCTCCAGATCCCACTAGTCCGCCTGTATATGATCCAGTTCCGGTAACATTTCCTGTGCTGTAGCAATTAATGAGATTGGAATATATATGATTCTCACCAATCAGTCCACCTGCAACATTGTTTCCTATTACATTTCCTGTACTGTAACAAGAGAAAATGGGAGAAAAATTATGCCCTAACAATCCGCCTGTACAATAACCTGTTCCTGTTACGTTACCCGTGCTATAACATTTAGTGATTGCGCCGTAGTCAGCTCCTCCCGTCAGACCTCCAGTATATGATCCAGTTCCGGTAACATTTCCCGTGCTATAACAGTTAGTAATCACGCCTTCGTAATTCTGTCCCACCAGCCCGCCTGAATAACCATTTCCCGTCACATTTACCGAACTATAACAATTAGTGATGGATGCTGTATTTAATCCTATAAGTCCGCCTGCTCTACCATCTCCAGTTACATATCCTGTGCTATAACAGTTAGTAATCATGCCTTCGTAGTTCTGTCCCACCATCCCGCCTGTATAATCCATTCCAGTCATATTGATATCTACTAATCCCAAATTTGTTATCTCAGCTCCGTTAATAGTACCAAATAATCCTATATAACTTAAATAAGGCATATTTATGGTAAGATCAGAGATAGTATGACTATTTCCATTGAATGTCCCTTTAAAATAGGGAATGTAAAAATTATGCTCAGTACTTAAATCTATGTTACTGTTTAATTTAAAGCTATAAGATAACTGGCCAAATGCTAAAAGTGTCTTAAAATCATTTACACTGTTAATCAGGTAGTATGAATCATCTGAGGTTAGATAACTGTCTATATCTAAGCTTTTATTAGGAATCCAAGCATTAAACAGTTCATTCGTTAAAGCACCAATTGTAATGGTATGATTATTATTGATTAAAACCTGCTCATAATTGTAATAGGAGTTTGTGATTACACCACGATAGATAGAGCCTATTAGACCGCCTGTTTTTTCGTTTCCAGTTACATTGCAAGTGCTATAACTGTTTAAGATAGTCCCGCTGTTATGCCCCACCAGTCCACCTGTATAATCACCACCAGTCACATTTCCAGAGCTGTAGCAATTAGTAATGGAGCAACCTCCATTATACCCCACAAGTCCACCTGTATTATTACTCCCATTCACTGTAATATTAACAATACCCAGATTTTTTATTTCAGCTCCGGAATAAATAAATCCAAAAAAGCCCTGATGAACAGAACTTTGACGATTGATATATATTCCACTGATTGTTTTGTTGTTTCCGTTATATTTACCGAGAAAAAAAGAATCCCAATTAGATCCAAGCGGTGTCCATCCGTGACCATAATTCCAGGTAGTAATTGCCGGAGTCGCATCAGCAAAATCAATATCAACCATTTGAATAAAATGTTTATTCCAAGAGGATGTGTTTTGACTAATCCAATACAGATTTTGCCATGTGGCAATCTGATAAGGATTGGCTTCTGTTCCTTCCCCAGCAGGAGCAACAGCCGTTTGTGCCATTAAGCTGAATGCAATAATCAGCAATCCAATAAACATGATGATTCTTTTCATCAGAACCTCCTTTTTTAAAAAAATATTTCATTAGGATTTCTCCTAATAATAGATTCATTATGACCAACTTTTTTATGATGAGTCAAAATATAGCATATAAATTTAACTTGTCAAGCATTTTTTTGTTTTTAACTTAGAAAAAATAATTCTCAAGATGTTAAATGAGCTTGCAGGGATTAAAACACTCTCCCTGTGGGATTGGAATAGCTTTCCTTGCAAGAAGTACATCAGGGAGATTCAGCACTCTTCATCCAAATGTAAAATGAACTCACTTGTGAATAGACTTAGCAATTTTGTTGATTACCACACAATCACTTTCCCCAACAGAGAATATTTGCGGTTATGACTGTTCAATCTCGAACATACGTTCAGTACTGCTCATCAATTTATATATCCAGATATGGCTTAAAACACCAATTAACAATATATTGCGAAATTATATGCAATATGGCACAGGAATGGTAATATAGAATGTCAGAAAGCAAAAATAAAGTGAATGAAAAATCGGGGAGGATCAATGATCATCACAGTTTGTGTCGGGAGCTCTTGCCACATTAAAGGCTCACACAGTTTTATCGATTATCTGCAGAAAGCAATCGCTGCATATAATCTGGAACAAAGAATTGTTTTAAAAGCCAGTTTCTGTATGGGGCACTGTTCAGAAGGCATTAGTATGAAAGTAGATGACGAGCTCATCTCTTTAAACAACTTAGAAGAATTAAAAGACTTATTTAATAATCGTTTAGTAATAGAAGCAGAGAAGGAACCATGCATACCTTCATAAAGATAAAACAAAGTGACTGTAAAGATTGCTACAAATGCGTCAGACACTGTGCTGTAAAAGCCATTCAGATAAAAAACGGACATGCACAGATTATTACAAACAGATGCATTCAGTGCGGAAAGTGTATTGATGTATGTCCGCAACGTGCTATCAAAGCAGTTTCTGTCCTTGAAGAAGTAAAAAACCTGCTGGTAACTAACAACAATGTTGTCGTCAGTATTTCCCCTACCTTTATCATTGCTTTCCCTGAATTTACACCATCTCAGTTTGTCCGCTCACTCATGAAGTTAGGTTTTAGTGCTGTGGAAGAGACCTCAGCAGCAGCTTACTATGTAGCTAAAGAGTATGAAAAAATAGTTCAGCAGGATAAGCTGGTTATCAGCTCAGAATGCCCGGCTGTTGTAAATATGGTTGAAGTTTATCATCCTGAACTGATTGAATTTTTAGCTCCAATTGATTCTTCCATGCTTGCTCATGCGAAACTCCTAAAACAAGCGTATCAACAGAAATATCAAAAAGATGTGAAAGTAGTATATATTGGACCCTGTACAGCAACTAAAACTGAAAATGAGAGATTCAATGGTAAAGTGGATTATATACTTAATTTTTATGATGTACGCAACTGGTTTAATGAAAAAGGAATCTATCCTGCTATTATTGATAATACTCCTTTTAATACACCTGAAATACTTAATGAAGAACAAAATTCCAGACTTTATCCTATTCAGGGTGGATTACTTTACAGAATGGGAATCAATCCTTTTGACTTAAATTTTGTTAAAGTCAGTAGTTTTATGAGTTGTAAAAACTTCCTGGAATCAATTAAAAACAATCAATATTCATTGAAGTTTGTTGAAATTATGATATGCGAAGACGGTTGTCTCGGTGCACC
>JAKQQL010000015.1:0-25307 GCA_029564175.1 Candidatus Cloacimonadota bacterium | reverse complement strand
AACTTTATTGTTTTTGTTTATTCTTACTCTTTTTAAGCTTCTTAAAAACCAAAAATATATAATCCAAAAAATGAAAACCCGATACTATTTTTGGACAGATAATTTGTTAAGTAAGGCATAAATTGACTAATATCAGTCAATGGCTTAGTAAAATAGGGGGTTTTTGTAGCCGACTCATATATAGGGGGTTGTTAGCAGCACCTTTGCAATTTAGAAGATCGCAATATTTAAAATGGAGCCAGAAAAGGGAGTCGAACCCTCGACCTACTGATTACGAATCAGTTGCTCTACCACTGAGCTATCCTGGCTCTTTATTGCTAATTTTCTTAATAATATTATTCTGTCAAACAAAAAAAAGGAATCAGTCCTGTTTCATCGATAAAAACAATAATTGTTTTGAGTTAGTACTTAACTGTCATCATTTTCATAAACTGCTCAATAAACCAAGATAGATTCAGAAATGATATAAAACAGAAAGAGAAATATGATTGTAACATCTCATGAGTATAAACTCATTACTGGATAATGATAAAAAACACAAGTTTTAGCAGAGGAGGTAACTTCTAGTGTAATGAGAAGATATGTAATTCATTACAGAAAAAGCAAAAAATATATTGCAAAAAAAATGGAATCCTACTAATATGGCAACTAAGAGAGTGTATCAAATCTGATTCTGTATTTTGCAAGACAGAAAATATGAGAGCGGAGATAAAATGGGCATTGGTTTTGAGATTTTTCTCATCTTTATCATTTGTATTCTGGCAATGTTATTGTTGATGGCGATCTTTAAAATAAAAAGAGCAACCCAACTGATACAAGATCAGCAAGCACTAAAAGAGGAAGAAACAACTCGTGATGACAGTTTAATGACGAGTAGTAAAAATACTGATAATTCGAAACTCCTTCAGGATGCTTTTATAGATAATAATCCAATTGCTATACAGATAGTAAATCAGAATGGTTACACAGTTCACTTTAATCAGGCATTTGAAGATTTGTTTGCTTTACCCCCAAAATCAGAGAATAATATATTTGAAGATGACAGATTACTGAAACATCATTTTCATGATTTACTTTTTCAGGTAAAAAGGGGAGATACAGTATATTTTCCAGAGTTTTCTTACAATGCGCATGATAAAAACCCTAAATTTGATAATAAAGTGATTTGGATTCAAATGATTGCATTCTCTATTCCTGACAAGAATCAGCAACCTGATATTTATATCTTTATGTATCAAAATGTAACGGCAAAGAGAATGGCAATCGATGCACTCAGGCAAAGCGAAAGTCTGGCAAGGGCAGTCATTGAAAATACAGCTACTGGTATTTCTGTACGTTCTAATACAGGTCAATTGTTGTTATATAATGAACTCTGGCGGAAAATATGGGAAGTTGATAAGGACTCTTTAGAAGAGGAGTTAGCTCCAAAAGAAAATCTGATTTTAAAGTGTTGGGATAATGCTTATGAAGACTATATTAGAAAAATAAGGGAAGTTTATACCACCGGTGGAGAATACTTTGGTCCTGAAATTAATACAGGAAGTAAAGGTATTAACAAGCAAAACCCTCGAATTGTAACGCAACAATATAAAAGCATTTGTAATGATGAAGGAGAAGTTGAGAGAGTCGTTATTCTGACAAGTGATATTACAGAAAGAAAACAGGCAGAAGAAGAAAGATTGAAGCTTCAGGCTCAGTTAAGCCATTCTCAAAAAATGGAATCGATAGGCAGACTGGCAGGAGGCGTTTCTCATGACTTTAACAATATGCTGAGTGTCATAATCGGCTATTCAGATATTGCTTTGCTAAATACAGAAAAAAACAGTCCTGCTTACAATTATATCACTGAAATCAATAAAGCCGCAGTCAAATCAGCCAATCTAACCCGTCAACTGCTGGCTTTTGCACGGAAACAGGCATTCAATCCGATAGTACTTGATTTAAATCAGGCAGTGAACGGGATGAAGAAAATGCTATCCAGGCTTTTAGGTGAGCATATCAAATTCACTTTCCTACCAGGTAAATCAGAAATCTTGATACATTTTGATCCTTCACAGCTGGATCAGATTTTGGCGAATCTCTGCGTTAATGCAAGAGATGCCATTCTTGAAAAAGGTGTAATTGTTATTGAAACCAGCACAATTGTAATTGAAGAAACATTTACCCAATTTAATCCGGATTTCAAAGCAGGAGAATATGCACTACTCACTGTGTCTGATAATGGATGTGGTATGAGTGCGGAAACTCTGGAACATATTTTTGAACCTTTCTTTACAACAAAAGAGATTGGGAAAGGAACGGGGCTTGGTCTGGCAACTGTTTATGGTATCATTCGTCAAAATCATGGGGCGATTGAAGTTTATAGCGAACTAAACAAGGGGAGCAGTTTTAAAATCTATCTGCCTCGCTATATGAAAACAAACGAAACAAATGTTGATACGGGTCATACCCAATTGATGAATAAAGGGACAGAAACACTGCTTTTAGTGGAAGATGAGCAGGTATTACTGAATATGACAAAAGATATGCTTAGTCTTTACGGCTATGAGGTCATTTGTGCCAATTCTGCAAAAGAAGCCATAAATATCTCCAATTCCTGGTCTGGCCTAATCCATTTACTGATTACAGATGTGATTATGCCCGAAATGAATGGAAAACAATTATCTGATCAGATTTTAAAAAGCAGAAAAGACACAAAATGTCTCTATATGTCAGGATATACAGATAACATAATTGAGCAGTATCATCTTAATGATAACAATAAATTCTTTTTACAAAAACCATTTAATATTGAAGATTTAGCTAATCTTGTCAGAAAAATACTTGATAATGAAGTTTAAAAATTGATATAATGAGGGAGCTTAAATGATTATTTATATTTCACTCGATATGGAAGGTATCTGTGGTACCTACAACTGGGAACAAGAAACAAAAGACAGGTCATCTGTGATTTATGCCATCACGAAACAAATGGAATATGTCGTAGAAGGGATCAGACAAAGTGATAAAAATCATCTGATTAGTGATATTATAATCGCAGATTCTCACAGCTCTGGAGATAATCTCCCCTGGTCATTCTCCGAAAAAGATTCCAGAATTTCAATTTTATCAGGTTCTCCCCGTCCTTACTACATGATGCCAGGTTTTTCTGAAGAGATTGATCGTGTATTTTTAATAGGTTATCATGCAGGGACAGGTGCTTATCAGGGAAATATGGATCATACCTATTCAAACCGCAGAGTACATCGTATCAGTGTAAATGATATCCCAATGAACGAAGCTTTTTTAAATACCGCTTATGCTTCATGCTTTAAAGTGCCTGTTGTTCTTGTCAGTGGAGATGCCTGTCTGAAACAGGAAATGCTGGCAAATGATAAAATGCCCTGGATAGAATTTATAGAAACAAAAAAAGCTGTTTCAAAATTTGCAGCACTCAACTATTCTGCTGAAAGAGTTAAAATAGATACGATAGAAAAAGTCAAAAATGCGCTTAAGAAAGACAGGGCTGAATATCCTTTGTACCATTTTCAAAAACCATTTAGTTTAAAAATAACTTTTAACTCAAGTTCTTTTGCTGATGTAGCCCAAATGATACCCTATTCAGTCAGATTAGATGGCAGAACCCTTGAATTTAAGGCAGATGATTATCAAATTATTTTTGAAACCATGATGGCGATGATTACTTTAACTTATACCGTTAATCCCTAAGGAGGCTTTATGATTGGACTAATTGTTTTATACTCTTCTCTGGAAAATACACAAAGTATGGCAGATTGGAAAGAGAAATACTTTACGGATTTAAATATACTGCCAGAGATTACCTATATTGGCATGGCTAATCATCCTAATCAGATAAAAAGCCTGACTGATAATAAATTATTCACGGCTTTTATTTTACTGCTGGCTAGCGGTGGTACAGAAAAACTGGCTGAGTCTATTATCAAAAGATTTGAACGACCCGTATTATTGTGGTCTCATCCTGAAAAGAATTCTCTAGCAGCAGCACTTGAGGTGATGGGTGCTTATAAAAATCAATATCCATTATTGATGCATTATTGTGAAAATAAAGAGATGAGCCAGGAATTCCTTTCCTTCATCAGAGTTGCAAAATTATACAGATATCTGAATAATGCGAATATTGGGTTTATTGGAGATCCTTCTGAATGGTTGCTAATTTCTCAGAATACACAAAATGTTCCGTTTAATATGAATTTCTTTAGATTAGAAACAAAAGATCTGATTCAACTCGTAAAAAAAGTGTCAAACGAAGAAAGTGAACAAATGCTAAGTGAACGCTTTTCATCGAAGATTCCGGGTTGTATCTCCCATACTGAAGTAGTCAATGCACTTAAAGTATTTATTGCTTTGAAAAAGATGATCGATAAGTATCAGCTGGAAGGCTTGAGTTTACGTTGTTTTGATCTTTTAAATGAAAAATATACAGCTTGTCTGGCCTTAAGTCTGCTGAATGACTTAGGGATTCCTGCCGGATGTGAAGGAGATAAACATGCGATTACCGCTTTAATGATGGCACATTCGTTAACAGGCAGGGCTGGTTGGATGGCAAATCCATCATCTGTTTCTTTTGAAGAGAATAGTATTACTTTTGCCCACTGTTCAGCCCCATTGAGTTTTTTAGATCCTACGATTGAATTTACATTTAACACGCACATGGAAAGTAAATTGAGTGTCGCAATTGAAGGATCTCCTGAAAAAAGAGAAGTAACTGTTTTCAGATTAGGAGCTGATTTTGATCAGTTAATGGCTGTAAAAGGAAGTATTACAGAAAGTAACACAAAAAATCCAAATTTGTGCAGAACTCAAGCTAAAGTAAAACTCAATGGCAAATTAACTACATGGTTAGAAAATGCCTGTGGTAATCATCAGATTATTGTTTATGGTGATATCACTAAAGAACTAAAGCTTTTTTGCCGTTTTCAGAAAATTCAGTATTTAGAGATTAAGTAGGTAATAGCAATGGAATGGTGTGATTTATATACTAAGCAGCAAATGCCTGAAATGCAGGATATGATTTGTTTTGCTGAAAAATCAGGTCAATTACTCTGGAAAAAGCTTTATGACCAAGTGATCAGTTTGCCTCGTGTCATTCAAAAATTTTCATACAGTACTTGCTCTGGAAAACCTGGCTGGAATTTAAAATTATTCAAAAAAGGAAAAACGCTGGCAACGATATATCCTGAAAAATTTGGATTTACTACATTGTTGGTTATGAATGAATCAATGGATTATGATATATTTTCATCAAGCGATTTGTCCGATCAGATGAAAGAAAATTACAGAATCGCTGAACCTTTCATGAAGGCTGGGAAATTTTTAATGATAAAAGTGGATACAGAAGAAGTAGCAAGCGAAGTGATTTGTATGATAAAATTAAAAGTAAATACTTTAAACAAATGAATATGATTTATCAGACAAGGGGGAAAAATGGCAAAAATAAAGATTAATGAAGATAAATGTACAAGATGTAATGTCTGTGCAAGCGTTTGCTGTATGGGTATCATTGAAATAGCGATTGATAATCAACTGCCTCAGATTCCAAGAGAAAAGCAAATTTATTGTCTCAGATGTGGGCACTGCGAAGCCTACTGCAAGGCTGGCGCATTAATGATGGATTATAATGTTAATCCAGAACCTGTACCTTTAAATTTTAATATAAAAGCAGATGATGTTTCTATGTATTTTAAAAACAGACGATCTGTAAGACATTATCAAGAAAAATCAGTAAACAATGAAAGTTTGAATAAAATCTTAGACACGATACGTTATGCAGCAAGTGGCAGTAACAGTCAAAGCACAGGATATCTTATCTACCAAAACAGAGAAGATGTAAAAAGAATATCTGCTTTAACAATTGATTGGATGGAATCAATTTTAAATACAGATCACCCCATGGCAAAATATGTTGGAAATATTGTTGAACTTTGGAAATCCGGTATTGATTTTATCAGTCATAATGCCCCTCATCTTTTAATTGCGCATGTGCCTTTAAGTCCCTGGGTTGAAGATATCACAGATGGTATTATTGCACTTACTCATTTTGATTTACTTGCTCCGGCTTACGGATTAGGAACTTGTTGGGCTGGATTTATAAAAATGGCGTATTCTGAGTATAAACCATTACAGCAATTTATTGGGCTCAATTCTGATCGATTACTTGCTTATCCAATGTTGTTTGGTTATCCAGTTTATAAACCATTTTATATACCAGAAAGGAACCCTTTACAAGTCGAATGGAGATAAATTTAAATCAAATTATAAAAAGCTTTGACAAATACATGAATTTAAATTATAATATACAACATAGATGTGAAACTCATTCGTTTGAGTATATGAGAGGAGTGGAATGGAAAATATACTAATAGTAGATGATGTCAATTTAAATGTCCGAATTTTAGAAGATCACCTAAAGGACTCCTATAGCATCCTTAAAGCAAGCAATGGCGCTGAAGCAATCGAAGTAGCAAAGAGAGAAAAGCCAGATTTAATCTTGATGGATATCATTATGCCGGTGATGGATGGAGTAGAAGCAACCAGTCATTTAAAGAAAGATCCTGAAACAAAACATATTCCGGTGATATTTATAACCGCATTAGATCAGATACATGATATCAAAAGAGGATTTGAAGCAGGCGGTATTGATTATATCGTAAAGCCATACAATCCTCAGGAAGTTATGCTTAGAGTGAATACACAAATTAATCTGATAAAATATCAAAAACAAATCGTCGAATTGGAACGTAAAAATTCAGTGTTAGCAATGGTTGTTACTGCCAATCATGAATTAAGACAGCCGCTTACACGTTTAAAAGGCTTTTTTGATTTATTTCTAATGGAAATTGAACCTTATAAAGAAGATATCCCTTTTAAAAACATCGATAAAATGAACAAAGCAATAGATGAAATCATTCATATTCTAGACAAATATCAAACCAATTCAGATTTTGATATCACCTCCTACCTTGTAGATAATGATTACAAGATGGATATTAAAATGGTAAAATTTAAAAATCAAGTAAAAAAAGGTAAAGTTTGATTAAACCGTGAATGTTACATATAGTGTTGGGGAAAAACAGATATAAGTCGTACCGGTTTGCGCTGCAATATGCAGCAAGATATACTATTACTGACAATTCATATCACATGATTTATCAATATTGTTATTGTCAGAAAGAAAGGAGCTGAAATGCATCTCAGAGTCTTAAGGGAAAATGAAAAAAAAGGATTGCTTGAACTTGCTTATTATCTCTTCCATTTGGATGGCGAATTTGATGAACATGAAAAAAACTATATCAGCATTTTTTCGCATGCAACAATGCTGGATCTGGTTTCTTATCAACCCTCTAAAAAAAGCTTACAACAAATCCTTTTACCGTTCAGAGACAGCTCTGTAATTGTTAAGGAAGTTATATTTTATGAGCTGGTTTTTCTTTCCTTTAAGGATCACATCCCGACAGAAAAAGAATTGAGATTTATAGAAACTTTGAAAAAAGAATGGAATATGAATGAAGAAAAATATAAAGAAGCCTGCAGAGATGCTCAACAAATGCAGATTATGCAGAAAAAGCATGCAAATGCAGTAGAAAATGTTTAATCTGATATATCAATAATTCAAAAACTAAAGGCATAAAAAATTAAAGTTCGCTTTTTATGCCTTTTTAAATATCCAAATAGAAAGCTCATTTTTAAAACTGATATGAGCAGACTCATTATTTTGGAAGGAAAATTGCAAATTAAAAAAATAATTGATTATAAAATGGAGGATTTATGAAGCGATTCGCTTTAATACTACTCGTTGTTATTGGAGTGTTTGGTTCGCTGATGGCAAATGTGGACTGGGAAAATGCGTTAGCAATCAGACAAGGTGTTAATATTGAATGGTTTAGAACAGCAGCATCTATGAATGAAGGTGTTGTTTATGTCTGGTCTGACACACGCCATGGTGAAAGAGATTTATATGCTCAATTAATCAATCCATCTGGACAAAAGATGTGGGGAGATCATGGCTTACTCGTTGACAGTAAACCAGACAGACAGGAAGATCCTGTAATAATAAGTACAAGCGATAATGGTGTCATTATTGCATGGGTTGATTTTTCCGATGATGCGGATGGCAACATTTATGCTCAAAAATTAAATGCTCAAGGTACAAAGTTATGGGCTGAAGGTGGTGTGCCTTTATGTACTGCCAATAAAGTTCAAATCAGTCTGAATATCGTTCCTGATAACAATGGTGGAGCGATTGTTGTTTGGAATGATTATCGTTTATCCAGTATTGGTTTTTATGCTCAGCATATAAACGCACAGGGTGCTGTCAGCTGGCAAAACAATGGAATTCGTATCGGTGTTGATGGCGCAAATGTCAGCCAGAATACTTTCTGGGAAGATGGACAAAATGGCGCAATCATCGCTTTTCTTGCAAAGAATAACAACAATATTACCAATATCTATGGGGCAAGAATTTTACCTAATGGTACTTTTGCATTTGGTCCTTCTTTAATTACTAATTTCACAAGTGACTCAAGTCAGCCTGGCTCTGTTCGTCTGGCTCCATCTTCAAACAATCAGTTTATTTTAGGATGGGAACAGAAGATTACCGGAACTGAAAATGATTATGAAATTTTTATTCAAAAAATTAACCTTGAAGGTGCAGTTCAGTTTGGTGCTAACGGTATCAATATAACAAATGATGAAAATGTTCAGGAAAAACCAAGATTGTCTGCTTCAACAAACGGAGACTTCTTTGTTGTTTGGGAAGATAAACGTTATGACAATAATACCAATCCTGATATTTTCGTTCAGAAATTTAACAATGCAGGAACAGCAGTCTGGGCAAATCCTGTAGCTGGTGCACAAATGCCTGAAAGACAGTTCCAGGCTCGTATTGCTTCTCTGGATGATGGTGGTTGTGTCGTTGTATGGGAAGATGAGAGAGATCTGAATATGGAAAACGGTTCAGATATTTATGCTCAAAAATACAGTTCAACCGGTTCTATTGTTTGGGAAGCGAATGGTAAACCAATTTCTAATTTAACTGGAAACCAGACAGGTGCGAATGTAAAAGTATTGAACAACCAGTTATATTTTATCTGGGCTGATCAAAGTCAGGGTTCACTAGCCTTAACACAACAGATTGTAAACAATAGTAATCAGTTACTACTTCCTGTAAACGGAAGTGACATGTTTGAAGGTCTTTCTGCCAATGCTTCAGAAATGAAAATATTTACGCATAATGGAAATGCTTTTATTACCTGGCTGGATGAAAGATATGCTAATCTTGGTACTCAGATTTTCATTCAAAAAGTAGATGAAAACCGCAATATTCTCTTTGCCGAAAATGGAATTTCTGTAACTGAAAATCATAGCAAAAAGATCGAATATGATGCTTTAATTGATAATAATGGTAATTTGGTCATATTCTGGCTTGAAAACATTGATGGAGTTGAAGTCCCAAAAGCTCAGAAAATATCATCAAACGGAGACAGACTCTGGGGTGTTGACGGGATAGCGCTTGCACCAAATTCTCAAGCAAAAACTGGAATCTACATTAGTGTACAAATGATTGCAGGAGACTATTATTTCTTCTGGAATGAAGTAAATACAGATAACCTCTTCATTTATATTAAAGGCCAAAAAATAGTGGGTAATCAGATTGCATGGGGAACAAATGGAAAAACCATTTTAACGAAAGCGCCTAATCCAGATCAGTTTGATCCTGAAAATATTGAGATTAAATTGAAATATGCAAATCAGAATTATCTGGCATTTTTACACAGTGGTGGCATTTATGATCTGTATCTTTTGAAAATCACTTCAGAGGGTACAGTTGATCCAGCATGGCCTGCTCAGGGCGTTCCTTTTGCTTCAATAGATGGATTGTTAGAAAATGATCCTCAAATTCAATTAACTGATCAGGGACCACTTGTTTTATGGGTGGATAATCGTAATATGGATTCTGAATTTGATATCTATGCACAAATGTACAATGAACAGGGACAGATTCAGTTTGCTGAAAACGGAATTCCTGTGGCTTCATATCCACAGGCTCAGGATCAGTTTGTATCCAAATGGGATGGCAGATTAACGATGGCCTGGAGAGATTTCCGTGATTCAAATAATGATAATTATGACATTTATGTTCAGAGATACAATTATGCTGATTCAGCTTTAAATCCTGCCTGGAATGCAAATGGCGTTGGCGTGGCACACATGGATTCAGCTCAGACTTTTGTGGATATTGAATTAATGCACAACAGAGTCTTGGCTGTATGGGAAGATGCATATTATGATCATGATATTCACATGGGTATGGTAGATCATGATGGTACAATTTTAGCTCAACAAATAAGCATTACTGATCATATCAAAAAACAGACAGAACCTAAGATTGGAAAGATCTCAAATACGAATGCTTATGTTGCATGGATTGACTACATTTCATCAGGTAAAGAAGAAATTAAAGGCATTTATATGCAAAAAGTTTCAACATCAGGGTTCACTTCAGCTGATGACCATATTGTGTCCAATAAGGCATTCCGTGTTTACCAGAATTACCCAAATCCTTTTAATCCAACAACTGCAATTTCATTCTCAATGAAAGCAAAAGACCGTGTCTCAGTTGTTATTTACAATGTTAAAGGTCAAAAAGTAAGAGAACTGGCGAATGATATTTTTGATCAGGGTATTCATACGCTTACCTGGGATGGTAAAGATAAGGAACATAAAAACGTCTCATCCGGTATCTATTACTACCAGGTAAAAAATGCAACTCATACTGAAACTAAAAAAATGTTACTGATGAAATAATACTCAGTTAAAGCGAGTTAAAATCTAAAGAGCAGGCTTAGCCCTGCTCTTTCTATTTATTGTGAATACCGAAATTCCAGAATTTTGTTTTTCTTTTACGAAAAAAACATTGACAAATACTCTGAAAAATAATATAAATGAGAAAAATGAATATTAAAAGAGGTGATTATGCGTGAGTATGAATTATTACCAAAGATTCAGGATGCAGATCTGAAAGACAAGGTTGTATTGGTTCGTATGGATCATAATGTAGTAAAAAAAGGCAAGATAAAGGATGCTTTTCGTATTGATGCGACTTTTGCTACCTTGTTTTATATTTTAGCAAAAGGGGGGAAACCTGTCCTAATGACGCATATTGGACGTCCAAAGGATAAGAAAACGGGAAAAATCAATATCTCTTATGAAGAAGATGTAAAACCTGTTGTTGAATATCTGAAACAAAAGCTGGGCTTACAAATTGCAATTCCTCAATTTAAAAGAATAGATGAAGACGGATATTATGGTATTGACAGCTCAATCAATTTTATGTTGAGAGATCTACGTCAAGACAAGATAGATCTTATTTATTTACCAAATACTCGTTTCTTCATGGGCGAAGAGGCTAAAGGAGAAATGAGAGATGCCTTCGGGAAACAATTAGCCGGATTAGCTGATATTTTTGTTAATGATGCCTTTGGGTCATGGCAGCCACATGCTTCTACTGTAAAACCCGCAGAATATCTGCCAGCTTATGCAGGACTGTTAATGCAGAAAGAAATCAGCAACCTGCAGAAAATTTTTGAACCTGATAAACCATTCCTGGCAGTTGTTGCTGGCTCCAAGTTTGATACGAAAATTGGCCCATTACGCTCTATTTTAAAAAAAGTTGATCACCTGCTGTTAGGCGGAGTGATTTATAATGCATATCTCTCAGTAAAATATGGTATTGAGATTAAAGGTATAGATCCGGCTGATCTGGATATTGCAAAAGAATTTGTCGCTCTTGCTAAAGAAAATCCGGGAAAAGTGCTTGAGCCACAACATATTGTAGAGTCTGATACCTTAGAAGGACGCATTGAAGGACAGTACAGAACTCACTGTATTCATGATCTGAAAGAAGGAACAAAACTTAATTTCGTACTGGATATTGCTAAAGAATCATACGATGACGAAAATATAAAGAATATCATTCTAAAAGCAGAGACTATTTTTGTGAATGCGGTGATGGGTTTAACACCTCATTTCTGTGAAGGGACTGAAAGTCTTTATACTTTAATAGATCAAAATGCAAAAGCGCATAAGCTATATGGAGGGGGTGATACTCTTCAGGAACTCAAGAATTTACTGCCTGGCATGTATATTCGTTGTATTGATGATCCTACCTATTATTTCTTCTCAGGTGGTGGTACAATTTTAACCGCAATTGAACTGGGCTCACCATGGGAGCTTGCTTCAATTAAAGCATTATTGAAATATTAAAACTAAATCAAACATCCTGAAGTAAAGTAAGCATATGCTTTACTCTGTCAAATAAAAGCTTTGTTTGCTTTACTAAAGGATATAGATTAAATTTACAGTTATTATGATAGGTTTATCGACAATGAGTTATCTTAATCTAATAAGAATCATTTTCAACAGAAAACCGGAGGATAAATGAATATTTATCATGAAGACATCATGATTGTTCTTTCTATACTGAAGAGAATCTCGCAGGAAAAAGAGTTTATGACTCATACTAATATCATGAAAGCAGATGAAGATAATTTGTTTTTATTGAGTGATAGACTTAAGAAATACATGTCTGAGTGTTCATTAACCGGACTTAATGAGATTAATCTAATGATAAGCCTGATTAATCAGATACTGGAATTCAAATCAAAAGATAACAGCGATTTAACTGAAGCTTATAAAGCTTTATCAGATTTACTTTTTGGTACAGCAGAGAAGATTATAAAATTTTTAAGTCATGAAATTCATACAAATAAAGAAATTATTGAGTTTAACGTATTGACTACAGAAGAGTTAACCTTTATTGATTTAACAAAAGAGAAGATTGAACCATGGTTAAAGTTTGCTGAGTTTAACTCTGAACCTGAAAAATCTCCTTTATGTGATACCAGTTTTAAAAAACAGTTAAGTTTTGAAACAGATAGTTTTTATCCTTTGTTTGAAAATGCACTGAGTGTTTTCACAGAGCAGAAAGACAAAGACAGTTTTTACATTATGCTCAATCATTTTGACCAGTTTAAGGGGAATATCGATTTAATACTTGCTTCACAGGACTTTGTTCTAGAAGATAATCATCCACTGATGCAGACATACCGTTTATGTGAAAAAGTTGAACTCTTGTTTGAGAAAAACAAAATGAAAGAAAATTTTGATCAGTCATTTATTGTCATGATTCAAAGTGGTTTTGATTTGTTGCATCAACTGATGAAGATGATAGAAAAAGAGGATTCTTCTGTACAGATTGTCGATGATTTCATTACACAAATTTGTGATTTTCTAAAAATAACACCAGAGACAATCGCTATAGACAAAAAAAATGAAACCGTTAATGAGAAAAAAGAAGAAGACCGTAAAACAGATGTCTCAGCTGTATCCAAAGATAAATCGGAACTCATAAAAGCTCAGGATGAGGGATATATTCGTATCAGACAAGATTATCTGGAAAGTATAACCAATATGATTACAGAATTAATCGTATCTAATAGCAGTATCTCATATATTCAGAATAAATTGAGATCCGGTGACAGTATTCTGTCAGTATTACAGGCTTTGCAAAATACCGAAAAATCCTTCCAAAGAGTAATTAGTGACCTGGATGAACTGATAATGACCCTGAGATTACAAAAAATTAAGGAGCTTTTTCAGAGATTTCCCCGTTTGGTACGTGATCTGGCAAAAAATCAAGGGAAAAAGATTAATTTTGAAATGTCAGGTGAAGATCTGGAGCTAGATAACATCATTATGAAACAGCTGGCTGACCCTTTGATGCATATTATCAGAAATTCATGTGATCATGGAATAGAAACACCTGAAATTCGTCTAAGCAGAGGCAAAACAGAAACAGGTACCATTCGTTTATCAGCAGAGATAAATGGATCAAGAATGCAGATTGAGATATATGATGACGGAGGTGGGTTATCAGTAGAAAAAATAAAGAAGAAGGTGTTAGAAAAAGGCTTAATGTCAGTGGCTGATTTTCAGTCATTAACAGATCAGCAGATCTTTAATCTGATTTTTTTACCTGGATTTTCAACGGCTGACAAGGTGACTGAAATATCAGGACGGGGCGTGGGTATGGATGTTGTCCTTCAGAATATTTCCAGAGTAAAAGGGGATATCCGGATAGACAGTGTTGAAAATAAATATACGCAAATCAGTATCAGTTTGCCAATGACAGTAACGATTTCGAAAGGCTTACTTGTTGGTCTGGCCAGTGTCGATCAGTCATATGCTACATGTGATGAGCAGTATCTGATTCCACTTGAACATGTAGTCTCAATAATTCATATAAAACCGGAAGAGTTACATTGTTATCAGGAAGGTTATTTTATAAAATATCATGATCAGCTAATTGGTTTAAGACACCTGCGAGATGTTTTGCAAGACGGAGAAACTACTGATTTAAAGCAAAAAGACAGTTTACTAAACGTCATAATGGAAATAGATTCAACCAGAAGAGCATTAATGATTGACAAAGTTATCGGTATTCAGGAAATATCAATCAGAATGCTTCCGGATAATTTAAAACATCTTGACATTTACCGAGGATGTGCTACAATGTCTGATGGTAAAGCTGTATTGGTTTTAAATCCAAAGAAATTATTCAAGGAGTAATAAAATGATAAGCAGTGAAAAAACAAAGTTGTTTCCTATTCTTTTTGTGGATGATGATCCTTTAGCACATAAACTCATCGAAAGCAGTTTTAAAGATTGGAAGGTTTTTTATGCTTTTTCCGCTGAAGATGCGCTAAAATTACTTGAAAAAGAAAACATTCAGATAGTCATTTCTGATATTAACATGCCAGGGATGTCTGGTATTCAATTTTTAGAAGTAATTAAAAAAAGATATGGCACAATTCAGGTGATCATGATAACAGCAGAAGATGAAATAGAAAATCTGATAAACGCCCTTTCTATGGGTGCAAATGACTTCTTAATCAAGCCGGTTAATAAAACTCAGCTTGAGGATGCTCTGATGAATACTGTAGATAAAATATCCCGCTGGAAAGTTGCAATGAAAGATTTGTTTAACAAAGCTAGAAATAAAGACTAAGAGGAGAATATTATGGGTATAAATATACTGATTGTCGATGATAACAGCATGATGAGAGGCTTTTTAGAAAAATTTGTAAAAAAAGAACCTGCAATAGAAAATGTCTGGACTGCAGAAAATGGTAAGATTGCCATTGATATGGCACTCCAATATCATCCAGATGTAATTCTGACTGATGTTGAAATGCCAGTAATGGATGGACTTGAAGAACTAAAAGAAATAAAAAATCTGCAACGTTCAGGACAATTACCAGCTACGATCAAAGTCATTGTTTTAAGTGGAACCATGTTTGAAAATGATGCAAATGTCAGAAAAGCAAAATTTCTCGGAGCTTATCAGGTGCTTGCCAAACCAGATGGAAAATCAATGAGCTTTGCAATTGACGGTGCAAAACTCATAGAGACAATCAAGGACGCTGCCCAAAAAAAATAAATAGACTTCAGACAATTCTGTTCGTTGTAAAATAGGCCATTTTACAATCAGATATGACATGATTTTTATAGAATGACCTGAATTGCAGGATTTATTTAAAGTGATTCATAAAGAAAAATGATTCTAATGCTGTCAAATAAAAGAAAAATATATAGGAGTTAAAATGTCAAAACTGATGATGAGTGTTTCAGGAGTAAGAGGGGTGTTTGGAGATACGATTACTCCTGATTTAGTATTTAAAATTGCAGCTCATTTTGCTGCTTTTCTAAAGAAAAAAAATAAAAGTGAGAAGCCTTTTATGGTTGTAGGCCGTGATTCCCGTACAACTGGTGAAGCATTATATCACGCAGTAGTTTCCGGCATTATCAGTGTAGGGGTTGATGTTAAATATCTGGGAATTGCGACTACACCCACTGTATTACTTTGTGTTGAAGAATCAAACAACAAGGCTATTGGTGGCATTTGTATCACCGCTTCTCACAATCCAGCAGAATGGAATGCCTTAAAATTAGTTGATCAAAATGGTATGTTTTTGTTTCCTGAATATGCTCAGGAGTTTTATCAGTCCATTGAAAAACCGATCCCCTATGCTTGCTGGGACAAAATGGGAAAAGTAACAATGTATGATCATGCATCAGATGATCATATCAAAAAAGTATTGAAAATTCCCTATATCAATCTTGAAAAGATACGTTCAAAACGCTTCAGAGTGATTCTGGACTCGGTAAATGGTGCAGGGTGCGTTATTTCAAATAAATTACTCAGAGAACTTGGTTGTGAAGTAATTGAAATAAACGGTGATCCAACCGGCTTTTTTGCTCACACGCCAGAACCATTAAACAAAAATCTGACTCAACTAGAGGATGCTGTAAAAAAATACAAGGGTGATATTGGCTTTGCTACCGATCCTGACGGAGACAGGCTAGCAATTGTCTCAGAAAAAGGGATGTGTATCGGTGAAGAATTCTCTCTGTTGTTAGCCGAAAAATATGTCTTATCCAAGAAAAAAGGACCAATTGTAACTAACCTCTCTTCTTCTATGGCTTCTGAAGATATAGCCCGTGAATTCGGCGTAACAGTCACGCGTACCGCCGTTGGAGAAATAAATGTCGGAAAAACGATGAAAGCAATGAACAGTCCGGTTGGTGGAGAAGGTAACGGAGGAGTCATTTGCCCTGATGTTCACTATACCCGTGATGCCATGGCAGGGATGGCTCTTGTTCTGGCATATATGGCTGAAGAATTTAAACCGCTTTCAGAACTGGTAATGGATATTCCTCACTATTTCTTTGCAAAAGAAAAACTAGATGTTCAGCCAGAGGAGCTTGATGAGATGATGAGTCGTGCAGATAAGATTTATCCAGATGCAAAAATTGATTATACCGATGGTATTAAAATTATTTTTGAAAATCAATGGGTACACATTCGAAAATCAGGAACTGAGCCCATTATCAGAGTATATGTTGAAGCTAAAACCCAAGAACAGGCAGATCAGTTATGTGCTTTAAGCATTAAGAAACTGCTGGAGTATAAAGTTTAGGAGACGTCTAAGTACGTCTCTTTCCCTTTTGGGAAATAAGTTATGAAAGCACAGATTCGTTTTGCCTCAATTGACTCTGATAAAGAGTATATCGGTTACTGGATAAGTCCTTCCGGTAAATTTATCGGAATTGAAACAGATCCCTTTAAAACCATCTGGTCTCATCCTTCTATGTTTGGTCAAAATAAGGATAATATGGAAGAATTGTATTACAAGTATTATGATGAGGATGAGACTATTCATGAAATTTTACAGGATCAGCTGGAAAAAGGATGGATTTATGGCATGTACAAAAAAAATCACTGGAATATGACCGCTTGTATTTTTAGCAGAAAAACAGCAGACAGACTCTGGGAATGGGCATACTACTCTTTAAATGGAAAATTGGCTGAACGGGATGTGTTTGAGAAAGTAAAGATTCATTTTACGGAAGAAAAAATAACGATTAAAACAGATTTTGCAGAGATACTTATCGGGAATTTTGTAGTAGGGCATACCCATTTAAGTCCCAAAATAAGACATTTGATTGATAATCAGATGTCATATTTTCTGGATGAGTATCAGATTATTTCTAATCATTTTCGAAAAGAATAAATTGAACTGTTGAACCATTTATATTTTAATATACATAAATAAACAAAGTGATAAGGAAAGGATAAGGGAAGAATAAGGAAAGGATGAGTAAAAAATGAAAGTTTTTGCAATAAATGGGAGTCCAAGAAAAGATGGAAATACCAGTTTTCTAATCAAAAAAGTGTTTGAAGAATTAGAAAAAAATGGAATTGAAACAGAAATATATACTATAGGAAATGAAAATTTCAAAGGTTGTATTGGTTGCCGGAAGTGCTATGAAAACAAAGATATGAAATGTGTGATTCAATCTGACAGTTTAAATGAGATTTTTCAAAAATGTGCAGAAGCGGATGGAATATTGATCGCATCTCCAGTATATTTTGCAGATATTACGGCAAATACCAAAGCGTTTATAGAAAGAGCAGGCTCACTTACCAGAGCAAACAACAATATATTGGCAAGAAAACCTGGGGCGGGAATTGTCGCAGTCAGAAGGGGTGGAGCAATTCATTCCTTTGATTCCATTAATCACTTTTTTCTGATTTCACAAATGCTGATTGTTGGCTCTTCCTACTGGAATATCGGAATCGGCGGACCTGCCGGAGATTGTGAAAATGATGCTGAAGGAATCAAAACGATGCAAACGCTTGGCACAAATATGAGCTGGGTTTTACAGAAATTAAATCAATAATCACATAAAAAAAGGAGGATTCGATATGAAACGAACCGTATTGTATGGGTTAATTTTCTGTCTTTTGCTGGTTTTTACTGCATGTACAGAAAAAATTGTATCTGAAGAAAACCACCAGAACAATGGAAGAGTGGTTGGTTTTGTCCATGGTATTGTCAAAAATGCCAACACTTCACAGGTACTTGGAGATGTAGAAATCTCTTGGGTTTCAAAAGGGAAATATTACTCAACCAGATCAAACAGTCATGGTTACTATGCAATTTCAAATTTGAATTCAGGTTCATACGAACTTACATTTAAGGGACCCAATGGATTTACAATACAGACCCAGAGTATTATAATCCCTGATTTGAGTGCAATTGGTATTGATGACGTGCCAACTGATGAAGATTTTAATTACAGCATGGTTTTGGATAAAGCGCTCTATCAGGCAAATGCGGCCATTTTTGGTTATATCGGTGCTCAGACCAGTACCAGTGAAATCAGTATTGTCCCAAATATGAAAGTCATCGCACGTGTAAGCAATATGGGATTTGTTCCTTATTTTTATGAAGCGACTACCGATAATACGGGAAAATACCAATTTAACAATCTACCTGCATTAGATGGCACCATTGAGATTTATACTCAGGGAAATACTCTGATTGGTGATTATCTGTATTCCAGTTCTACTGTCAGGAATGTAATGCCTATCTATAATCAATCTGTTCAGGCACCTAGTATTATCCTGAATGTAAATCCTGAAGATGTTTTAATTCTCTCTCATACCGCAGAAGAATATATACCAGGTAGCCATATTGAATTTACTTTTAATAAGGAAATCAATGCGAATTCCTTCAAGCTGAGATTATTGTATAACGGATCAGCACTGATAGATTCTTCTAACTATTCAATAAGCTGGCTGAATCCTAAAAAAGTAAGAGTAACATTTAATTCAAACTATAATCTTGCAGCCAATACGTATTATCGTTTTGAGATCAGTGGACTGGCAAAATCAAGAGAAGTGATTCCTAATTTTAACATTACTTATGATATGTTAACAGGGAATTATTAAAAAGTATTTTGTAATCTCATTATGTGAGTTTATCGTAAATGATACCCTCGTTTATATGCGGGGGTATCAATTTTAAAATGAACTGTTTAACTGAATAGACATTTAGCAGGCATATCAAGAAAAACTGCAGTAACATAGTGGACTAAAATCATTTTTCTTAAGATTAGTTCTGGAATTGATATCGTTGTAATTGTAATCCTTTTTAATTTTATGTTTACTGTTAACCAGTGGTTTCCTCTACTGGTTAACAATCGGTCATTCCTCCGGAATTCTTGTTTTTGCACCGGTTCTACAATCATTTCACCCCCGTCGGAGTTGATTCTGATGATAATGTATCACTTCGCATCTGGTGTAGAATCGCAAGAAGGAAAATCCATCTGCTCAAACAAACGGCTGTTCGCTTCCAACCGGGTATCTTTACGATTAGACTGATTTTTATAAGGCGCAAATCAGAAATCGTTTGCGAGCTTCCTGCTTTCAGAAAAGCTATAAGCAAGATGCTTGTCGTACGGAAAATGGATTTACAATATTTCACTTCGTTTCATTTTTAACGAATAAGGGAAAAAACAGTCAGATGATAGTCTGTCTTTTTTAAACAGTCTCTTGGTGGAAAAGCATTAATAATAGAAAAAAAATATTGACAAGATTTTAAAGGCCTGTATATTTTGGCGTGATAATAGAAATGATTGATAAATAGATTGAACTAAAGGAAAAAACAGAGATGAAGTATTCTGAAAAGAAAAACCAAAACAGGTTTTGGAGAAAAAGTGTAACTATATATATATATATATACTTAGCTTGTTTTCTGTGTTTTCCGGACTGTCTGTACCAGGAGATAAGAATAAATTTACTTAGATATTCTTCTACTTAGAATTTTAAAAATAGAAAGGAGAATATTATGAGTTTTAAGAGAATAATCTTGATGATAATGCTAATTATAATAAGCAAATCTGTTTTAAATGCAGGTTCCGTAAATGGGGAACCATTGGATCCAATGATTTTTGAACTTGTTAATGACAGAATCAGATCTACTCCGGCAGTTGATCCTGACGCCAGGATTAGTGAAAACAAATTTTATGTTTCTACCTTTGGTATTGTAAAATACCTGCCAGAATATAATCGTCGAGTTCCGAATCCAACTTCAGGGAAGTTAGTACGCTTTAATATATCAAATGGAATGATTCCTCCTCTTTGGTCATTTACCCGAGATCCTTTGATTCATGAATTAGAGTTTTGGAATAATGAAAGTTTAAACTACTATACTGTAAACGACTTTTCACGACTTTCGACTGACCCAAACTTTCAGGGCACATTTACTTATTATAATGGATCAAATGGAACAAAATACAACTTACGATACGATAGTGGAACTGGATTTTGGACCAGCCCCGTGTTTTATAAATCTTCAGAGAAAAAAAATGTTATTTTACTTAATAAAAGTGGTTGTCTGATGAGTATTGATGTCTCAGATGATTTAACAATAGAAATGAATTGGAAGTTAAATTTACGAGAAAATGAAAACTCTCAGAATGCTTACAAATTCGAATTTATGGCAACTCCGGTTTTAGTAGGTAATAAACTATATATCGCTGGTCTTCAAAAAGTCCATATTGTAGATTTCAATCAATACAGTGCCAATCTTTTAACAATACCTTGTCCTGAGATGAGTCCTGATGACTATTTTGAATTTCCGATGTTATATGACACCCAGGAACAAAATGATAAGGTATTTTATGCTGTCTCACATTTTGGCAATGTTTATGAGATTAATGGTCAATCAGTAATTAAAGTTCAAACAAACCCTACTCAAATTGGAGAAGTAAGCTCAATGCCCTGGATAGACAGTGATGGAAACATATATGTTGCCGCTAAATATAACAATGATTCAAGAGTTTACTATTTTAATCAGAAGATAAAAAAAGAATCTGCAAACATAATTGATTTCGAATATATCTCTTTGAATTCGAATTATGATATTAATGGTACAATATTATCTGACTATACAAAAACAAACTATCTGTTTCATAATGACGGGATTATATCTCTATCAGAGTATTATGATTATAACAGTGATAATGTTTCAAATTATAATTATAATGTTGATTATATTGTCAATCATCCCTATGCTAATATCACAGGTACAAAAACATTTCCTACCAATCATCCCGTATTGTTTTCTAATGAAAGACTTCAAAAAACACTTGCAGTCGGAATTAGAAATGAAGCCAGTAGCCAGTTTTCAACTGACTATGCCTCTTATTACCCTGATGATACAAATACAGAGTGTTCATTAGAGAATGTCGCCATACGAATTGAATATATTAGAATCAAAGATTTGTTGTCTGATAATACTGAATATATTTCTGGTTTTACCAGATTAGCGAAACATCAAAGCTGGGGAGGGCTCAACACCTACCAATCAACAACAGGTCATATTAACCTGATTTTAGGTGATGAAAACGGATGTGTTCTTTCTTATCCCTATGCAATGAATAGTAGAGTAGTTGCATATGACCCGACGGTATCCATTGACAATCCGGTAAGTCCTTACAGAGGAAATTCTAAATTTCTTGGAAAACCTGAAAATGTAATTGACTTAGCTGTTAAAGAGCAGGTGAACATTTATACATTAGATACTTTAGGCAATAATCTGGATTTTTATCTAAATGGATACAAAAGACAGGCCGTCCCTGCTCTTCTTCCTAATAGCACGGATCTTGCATATTGTGCAGTTTTTGAAAATGTTCTATCAAACAGAGATTATCAGATAGCTTATGGCCAATATTCAAGCCAGATATTTAATAATATTAATATCTCTATGGATGATTCTCCGCAAAATATTCTATTAGCAGGTAATATCGATTTATCTACCGATACAAGGCTTGATGCTTATCCCAATATGGAAGTATATATCAGATCCATTACAATACAACAAGGCGTAACATTGACCTTCTCTGATAATGCAATCTACAATATTGATACTGTTACTCTGTATCCGGGTGCATCAATTGTGTTATGTGACAATACGCTTATATCTGTTAATAATATGAGTGATTACGGAACAATTCTAAATCCTTCAATCATCAGACTGGAAGGCTCAATGAAAAATGGTTATTTGACAGTCAATAAACAGAATGCATGGAATTTTAAATATATTGGTCAAAATGGTGATTATTTAAACTATGATATTGGATGTCTTAACAATAATGGAACAATGACATTTCAGAATTTAGAGAATACTATCAGAGTTATTCCTTCAGCAAGAATTGCGATGATTAATAATTATGGAATCGCTCAATTAATCATTAATGACTATGTATTGTTCACTGGTTCTGTATCTAATGATTTATTGATGGGGGCAAGAGCCTCAATCAAGATCAACCCTGATCAATCAGCCAATTGGGGTCATTTTTTATGGTCATATCCACTCGAAATACTTAAGGATGTTTTTTCTATGGTCATTGGCTACAATGGAATGAGTGATCCTGAAAGAGCTGTCTTTACATTGAATAGTGGTTCCCTGATATTAAAATATAGGGGAGATTCATCAGATTTAACTCGTGAAATTGCAAATTACGGTACTGTGAAGTTGACTGATGACGCGCATCTGATTATTGGATCAAAATCCAGATTCGTAATGAAAAACAATGCTAACCTTTTCTTGTTAGGCAGAATAAACAGTACATTGAGCGGTTCCTCTCTGCGTATTGCAGGGAGGGATGGAGAACCGGGTATCTTAGTCTTAAAAGAAAATTGTAAAATTAAGGGATCAAAACCAAGCGCTGAATCACATAGAGGTGACTTGATTGAAACAACAGAATATGGTCAGATATACGGGCTTCTGAATCAGTCTAATGAAGAATCATATACACGGGCTCTAAACAATCTTCAGATTGATACTCTTACCGGTGAAAGATGGGAGGGAATATTGATTAATTCAATGAGAGATAGTCAGGTTTCGAACACAAACTTTGAGTTAACAAATTCCAATATTTACGGTATTCAGAAGATTATGGTTAAAGATATCAAAAATGCTTTATTCAGTAATAATACTTATAAAAATTGCAGTTATGGCGTATATGTGAATAATAATGATATGGAAGAAAGCTTAGAAGAAGATGACAATATTACAATATCTGATTGTACCTTCTTAAACAACAAATATGGCATCTATGCATATCAAAATATGGTTGGAACAGCTCCATTAAATCAGTTTCTGATTAAATTGCTGATTGAAGATAGTAATTTTGGTTCACAAGATAGTCAGATTCTCAATGATTATGGCATTGCACTCCATGGAGTTGATTTTGCTCAAATCAACCGTTGTAATTTCAATCAAAACCTTTATGGCCTCTATGCATTAAACTCAGATTTTACAATTGGTAATATAGATGATGCGAATAATGTTTCAAAATTTTATTTTAATCATATTGCCGGAATTGCTGCTCATCATGCATTGGGAAATGATGCCAAAATTTATCATTGTGTTTTCTCAGAGCCAGTTGATGGTCCTGATTTCAAATCAGGGATAGGCATTTGGTTGAAAAGTGCTTCTGCAGTTATTAAGCATAATGATTTTTCAGGTCTTGACAGTCATGGAATCTTGATGTATGATTCTAATACCGGAACGAATATTAGACATAATACACTTTTGAATAATAAAGGATGTGAGATGATAGGTGACAGTAATTCTTTATCTGGGATTAGAAATGGAAGTAATGTGTTTACCGAAAATTCGAGTACGATCAATTCGGTATTACCGGATGACCCTTTTGATAAAGAAGAGATTGAAAGCTGGAATCAATATTTTCTGGCTAATCTGAGCCGGTCAACAGCACAGATCTATGGGAATATTTTTAATTCTGGAGAAGTTGACTTCTTGTTAAGGCTGTATCCTGATGAATCATTCTTTGATTACTGGGGAACAAATCCAGATCCGGTTATGACATTGGTAAATCAGGGAGTCAGTCAGTTTTATCAGGGAGCATGGGACTCTTCCATTGCAACGATGAAAGCGGTTGTGGAGACTTATCCGGATTCAGTTCAAACAGAGTTTGCGCTGGAATATCTGTATTTAATTACAAAAGCAATCGATGCTGATTTTGATGCTCTGCGAGTCTATCTTGATCAGAAGATTAACAGTGAGGATTTAGCCGTTTATCTGAAAAAAGAACAGGTTAAGACAAAGACTTATATCTCAGAAAAAGATTATCCTACGGCGATTGAGAGATTACAGCTGATTTTAAATAACCCTGAAACTGTTGCAGATTCATTGTTTGCCTTAGTGGATCAGGGCTATTGTCTGATGAATCAGAATACTAATCAGAGTAAAATGGCTGAAAACATCACTCAGCGTAGTCTTAACTTTAACAAGTATCTGGATTTGATGTGCAATTTATCCCGTGTCAAAGAAATTGGTATGAGTCCTCAAATTCCTAAAAAACTAAATATCTCGTCTAACTACCCAAATCCATTTAATCCTTCAACTAAAATTTGCTTTGATGTACCAAAAGATGGAAAGGTAACTCTGAGCATTTTCAATATCAAAGGTCAAAAGGTGAAGACCCTGATTTCTGAAAAACTTGGAGCCGGGAAACATGAAGTATTATGGGATGGAAAGAATAACAATGGAATGACTGTTGCTTCTGGTATCTATTTTGCAAGAATAGAGCATGGCGGTCAGTCGTCTGTCCGTAAAATGATGTTAATGAAATAAAATAAAAACGGCAGGAGTGTTCATTCACTCCTGCCAATTTATACAGGAGATCTTATGCGATACTATCTATTTGCATTAATAATGTGTTTGATGTCTATGCTTGATTCTATTGAGGTAGGAGGACATATTACTCAGAATACCACCTGGAGTCCAAGAAACAATCCTTATCTTGTCAATGAGAATGTCTATGTTGATGCCGGAGTTACTCTGACCATC
>JAKQQL010000012.1:0-17854 GCA_029564175.1 Candidatus Cloacimonadota bacterium | reverse complement strand
TCCTCTTGAAAACATATCTCAACCACATTGTTTCATGACTACTTGATATAGGAATTTTTAAATTACACGCTATTTACATTTAAATTATTCGTTACTTGTAATAAGATTATGTGTTCTTAATATTTTTGTCAAGTTATTTTTAAGATAGAATCTACTTTTTTAGAGACTGTTCAATTTTTAAGCCTTAGAAGCTAACAGCTGTATTTAAGGACTTTGAGAAAAGGGGATTTACCTTCATAAGTCTATGCTTGTTAAAGAAAAATGTAATATTTGCGTGACAGTAGTTCTTAATATGCGCCTTTATAAAAATCCGTTAAGTCAAAGGGAAACTCGATTGGGTGCGAACAGCCGCATGTTTGAAGCTGATAGCTTACTTAAATACTTTACTAAACAATCAGCAAGTTTGCGGTGGAGCCCAAGAGAGTGACCAAAGACAGGATTTTTATAACAGTGCTTGAATTTCTTTGCTTCGTTTCTTTTTTCAAGAAAAGAAATGAAGAGTTGATTTTAAAAATAAGATTACTTGAAATTGTCAATTTAACAAATTCTTATAAAAAAAAATAACCCCTTTTTATTGATAATGAAGTCTGGAATACTGATTAACAAGGAAATTAACTTGACCAGTCTCATTCTGTCATTCCATTATAGGTTTCTATAATATATAATGCTCATAAACAACCTGAGTAGTTACGAAGAACCAATAATCTTTTTTTTCTCTTGTATTTATGTTCAAATTTGGGGTTTTTAAAAATCTTTCATCAAATCAGAAAAAAATTGGTCAAAAAGACAGAATTCCGCTTTTATGTCCGGGTAATATATAGAGAGGGTGTGTTTTCGTACTACAAACATCTACAATAATACCACCCTTTCAGGGTTATCACTGATCCTTATCCGTGCAAATCCGTCCTATCCGTGGTTAACGAACTCTTTTTCTGTGATTTCAGTGCCTTCCGTGGTTACTATGCTTTTTTATTTGACAATATCATAAGTCCTAATTACAATGTTTTAAGAGAAGAGATAAGGAGCTTAAAATGAAATTCTTTAATACAGCTGGTCCGGTTAATCGCCCACAGCATTATAAAGTAGATCCTTTACACAGATGGAATCTAGATGAAGTGTTATCCTTAATTCAAGAAGAAAAGTATTTCATTTTACATGCACCCCGCCAAACAGGAAAAACCAGTTCTCTTCTCGCATTACAGGAGTATCTGAACAATGAAGGCAAATATTTGGCTGTTTATGCCAATGTAGAAGCAGGACAGGCAAGCAGAAATGATATCAAATCTGCTATGAAAGCGATCATAACCGAAATAGCAAATCGTTTAGCCTTTTTAATGAAAGATAATAACATTTTTGATGCATTGCTTGAAGTATTCTCTAAAACTGAAGCAGAAAACGGATTAAACAGTGTTATTTCTTATATTTGTAGTCATTATAATAAACCAGTTGTTTTGTTTATTGATGAAATCGATGCGCTGGTGGGTGATACCCTGATTTCTGTTCTCAGACAACTCAGAGCAGGTTATGACAAACGCCCTGTGGCGTTCCCCTCAACCATCATCCTGTGTGGTGTCAGGGATATTAAAGATTACCGGATTCAGACCAGCGGACAGGATATCATCACCGGAGGCAGTGCCTTTAATATCAAAGCGAAATCACTCAGACTGGGAAATTTCAGTAAAGAAGATGTGATTAATCTATATACCCAGCATACCTCAGAAACCGGTCAGAAATTTGAAGAAGCTTGTTTTGATCTGGTAATGAGTTATACAGATGGTCAGCCTTGGCTGGTGAATGCCCTTGCCTATGAAGTAACTAGTGAAATAAGAGAGAACAGAAACAGATCAATTACAATTACGCCACAAATGCTGGAAATTGCCAAAGAAAGATTGATTTTGTCCAGACAGACTCACTTAGATCAATTGGCAGATAAACTGAAAGAAGACAGGGTCAGACGATTGATATTACCCATGATTATGGGTGAAGAATTTGAATATAATCAGGATGATGCTAATTACTGTTCAGATTTAGGTCTCATCAAAAAGACAGGTAATAGTTTTCAGATTGCCAATGCCATTTATAAAGAGATTATACCGCGAGAGCTTACAGAAGTATCTCAGGAAAACTTTCTTGCCAGATACCGCCCTGACTGGGTTAATGCCGATGGCAGTATCAATACCAATACCTTACTGACACTTTTTAAAGATTTCTGGAATGACAACTCAGGCATCTGGGCGAGTCATATTGCAGGCTACCAGGAAGCAGCTCCGCAACTGATTACCCAGGCATTCCTGCAAAGAGTAGCCAATGGCAATGGTTTCATCAATCGGGAGTATGGCGTTTCCCGTAAACGAACAGACCTCATGCTCAAATGGTCTTATTCCTTAAATAATCAGATACATTATCAAAAAGTAGTGATGGAACTGAAAGTCATCAATGAGAGATACAGCTTCGAAAAAGTCCGTCAGGAAGCCTTGATTCAAACTGCAGAATATGCCAGAATATGCGGTTCTGATGAAGCCCATATCCTTATCTTTGATCGAAACAATACCCAAAAATGGTCAGCAACCGAACCCAATGAGCTAACAGAATACGATGGGGTTAAGTTGGAAATATGGAAGTTTAGCGATAATTGGTCTAAAACTGAAAGAAAAAGAAGATAACTTCCAACGACTCACGATAACTTATGACACTGATAATGCTGAAGGAAACAGAAGAACAATAGTTTAGACAATAAGAAATAATCTTTTCTCTCTTCATATTCTTACTGATACTTCTGTGTCTTTCTGTAATTTCAGTGGTCGTAAATCGTTTTATAATAGTCAGGAAGACAGAATTACGTTTTTCCCCGGGTAATATATATAGAGGTTCTACAATAATGCCACCCTTTCAGGGTTATTATTGGTTATACTTTATCCGTGTAAATCCGTCCTATCCGTGGTTAACTAACTCTTTTTCGTGATTTCTGTGCCTTCCGTGGTTAAATATTTTTATTTTCTCTCGGGACACAGGTTGTCCAAACACCATGTTATAATATCTCTGATAAAAATGAATATTGGAGGAAAAGATGTCAGACAACGAAAAAAATCAAAGCAACCTGTTTGGTTCAGTTGAACAAAAGCAAACACCTAATGAGAAGTCAGAAAAACAAGCATTAGGGATATCATCATTTTTGAAAAACATGGATAACATTACTAAACAGGTGAATGACTGCGTGAGTAAGAACCTGCAGACTGATAATGAAGAAAAGAAAAAAGAAGAAGAAGTCAGAAAACAAGTTGAAAAAGAAAATCTGAGTTTCTTTGTCCCATTTACTGAGATAAACAAAAGAACTGGGACGCTATTTAATCGTTTTTCAGATATTGACAAAAGAGATTATCAACAAGGCTTTTTAGACAAAGTGCATCAGTCTCTCAAACTAATTGATGATATTAGTAAAGAAAATGATTTCACTTTAATCAAGCGCTATCAGATCAATAACGATTTGGCACCTATCAAAGAAAAGTATATCGAAAAACTAAGCCGGTCAGGGATTCCATCCGGTACGACTTACTACAAATGCAGAGATTTTGATACCGATGACGATGATGCAGTTGAAGAATATGTAGATGAGCTCAATGAATATTTCGATGATCAGATTGAATGTCTGAAAGATGAACTGGAAGCCTTGTATAATCAGTACATGGGAGAATATCTAAAACCAGAAAATTATAAAACTGAGAGTGTTATGATTATCGTACAGAATCTGGTTGAAAAACTCAATACAATCTGGGGGGATCAGATTTTTACAGTCTCTGAAAAAGAATATGAACCCGATATGAAATCCGTTATGAATATCTATGGTATTTCTGTCTTGTTATTACCACATACCGAATTTAATGAATACGAAAACTTTTTTAACCGTTGGTTTTCTAAAACGACACTTCCTGAAAGCCAAATTAGGGAGTTCTGCTCCGGAGGCAGAAAAACAGTTAAAGATATTATCGAGACAACCAGAGACCGATTTATCAGTGAAATTCATAATAGTCTCTTCCCTATTGAACTATATCTAAAGACTTATTCAGTAAAAATAGCTGAGATGTGCATGAAAGATAAACAAGGTGATTAATAAAGCAGTGTTCAAATATCTATGTGAGTTGTTCATAATAATGGGACTTAATACTCAATTAAGCATATCCCCTATATCAGAACAACAGATTTATCATCAGATGTCAAAAGGACAAACAGGAGAGAAAACCATGAATAAAAAAATAATCAGAGTCCCGGAAGAGATTCCCAAAATTGATTTGAAAGAATGGTACGATATACTGAAAAATCCAAAAAAACATATTCAGAAAACAAAGAGTATGTTAAAAATTCCAGAAAACTGCCAAATTCTTAAAGGCGATATACTGGGTGTTACCATCGACAATAAAGTCAGTTTAGGAATATATACCGAACAAAATCAAATCATCTTCTTTAGACTGGGAGACGATCGAAAATGTAAAGACAATATTCTCATTCATTCGTCACTTCATGAATTCCTTAAAGGTCAGAGAGATTTTTTTGTATTGGATACCAAATTACTTCTGGAAGAGGCCAAAAATCCATATTTATTCAATAAGTTTCTCTTCAAAGAATTACAACTTGGTGAAAAATTCAGATATCTCACCATCTATTCACCAGAAGAGACAATTTTTCGTGCAAAATCAAAAATAGGTATTGACATTTTGCAATTATCTGTTCAAAATTGTAATCATATCGCTTTTTGGTCAAAAACCGGCGGTAATTATAGTGTGGAATGTTTAAGTATTGCGTATCGAATCTATCAACGATTGTAAGATGTTTTGCTATAATGGTCTTGAACCTAAAATGTTTGGAGGAAGAGGTGTATGCTTTCACAGCGCTGACTCACCGTGTTATCTACATGTCATTCCTCCTGAATTCTTTTTCAGAGTAGCAAGCTAGTAGCTTACTCTACGATAATTGTACAAGAAAGGAAAGTATCATGTCAGAAAAAACAGATGAACTAAAAAGTGAACTGGAAGATTTAAAAGAACAAGCTGAAAAACTTATCAGCCGATTAAACGACCTTTATTCTGATTATGAAGAAATCAGAGATGCTGAAGACGAAATTGACAACGATGACATTGAAGAAAAGATTGAAAAAATCGAAGAAACCATTGAAATTATTAAAGATGAACAAACCAGAGAACTGCTTCAAAAACAAATTGATGAATTACGATTATCATTATCCGGCACTGAGTTTCTGCAAATAGAAATTGAAGAGATTGAAACATTGTTTGATGAAATTCGTGATATACTGGGTCAAACAGAGTTTTAAAGGCAGATAGATGTTGAATGTTTACTTTCCTGAAAGCAGAGCCAGAGAAAACAAACTTATCATTCAGGATTCTGATGATAATTTCAGGCAAGCTTTACACAGATCTGTCATCGAATTAAGAGATAATACCCGCCCGAATGATCACAAATTCCGTTCTCTGCCCGGCAATAGCCTGTGGATTTCAGATATTGCCGGCAGAAAAGGCGGGCGTCTCCTGTATTTTAAAAAGAATAACCAGCTTATTATCTGGGGTCTGGGGCCTGATCATAACATTGAAGACGAAGCAGAGCGTTATTTTAACAGCAAAGAGAAAGAAAATCAGGTTATCAATGGGGCATTATGTGATGTAACCGCAGATTTTTTAAACAAACAGGAACTAAATGAGATTCAAAACAAAACCAGAATCTTCGCAGGAAATCTGAGTGATAATTTTCTTAAAGAAAAGCTCTTGATATCAGATTACCAGATTTCTGAAATACGAAAATGCAATGAAATGTCTCTGTGGAATTTGAATACAATCGATGCCGTTTGTCGATATAAACTCTGGCAATATCATAAACTGCCGGAAAATATCCTCTTATCTGCAGGCAATGAAGATCATCTCTTTGGATTTATCCATGGTACAAATGAAAAGCTGATGATTCATCTTGATGAATATCAGGATGAGATTATTAAGCAGACTGCCGAAAGATCTTATTTATTAAAAGGTGAAACAGGCTCAGGTAAAACGACGATCCTAATTTATAAAGCGATCTACTATGCTCAGGCACATCCGGATAAAGAATGTATCCTTTTTACTTTCAATCTGGCACTGGCGAATATGATTAAGGAAGCAATTGAAGAGCTGAACGGTATTCTGGTTAAAAACCTGAATATTTATGGGTTGTTTGATTGGGTTGAATCCTTATCTGATTGCTATCTGGATCATAATCAGATGATTGAAAAGGATAAAAGTATCAACCGATATGCTATATTTGATTCTTTATATGATCAGAAAACAATAAAAATACTCAAATTAAAAGATCCTGGTAAGATAAGTTTCTTTCTGAAAAAAGAAATCGATGAAGTGATCATGGAATATGGTTTGCAAAACAGTAAAGACTATCTCAATCACAAACGACATGGCAGAGACAGAAGACTGGGCAAAAATCAGCGACTGGCAATTTGGGATATCTATGAAAAATACCTGGATCTGCTTAGTGAAAAAAAATGGACGACCTATCCGCTGATGATGTTATCGATGTTACAGGTGATCCAAAAGCCGGATTTTGAGTTCAAAATGGATGCTCTCTTTGTCGATGAAATTCAGGATATGACGCCTGTTAGTATCAAAATCATTTCGGCTTTACGCAAAGATAATGATGCCCTCTGTATTCTTGCAGGCGACTTTAAACAATCGATTTACCGAAAATCCTTCAGATGGGATGATGTCAAGCTCCCTTTTCATGGGGCGAATGTGCTAACACTTAAAAAAAATTACCGGAATACGGTGCAAATACTGGACGAAGCTTATCGTTTAACCCAACATTTTAAGATAAGGTGGGTTCAACCTATCAGCTGTGGAAGAAATGGGAAACCAGTTGAACGAATCGTCTATCAGCCTGAAAACAAGATTTCCAAGATTTGCAGTTTGATTCAATTTGCTGTAACAGATCAGAAAATTGAATATTCTGATATTGCAGTCTTCGGTGCTTCGTCCAAAATTGAGAATATCGTGGAACTCCTTGTAAAAGAGGATATTCCGGCTGTTTTAATCAGAAATCAGGATAATCATTATCAGAAGAATGCGGTAAAAGTATCAACCCTGCATTCTGCCAAAGGGCTGGAGTTCAGAATGGTCATTCTGATTGACATCGAAACTGAATTGATGAATTTCAGATGCGATGATGAAAAACTCAAGGAAAATATCGCTGTCAAATTGCTTTATGTAGGTATGACCAGAGCTTACGATTGTCTATTTTTCATGCTAAAAGAGAATCAATATCCTCAAAGCAAACTGGAACAATTCTTGTATAAAATAAAACAGTAACACATGCTACCAGCTTGTAGAATGGTAACGCAAGCTACCAGCTTGTGAAAAGGTAACGCAAGCTACCAGCTTGTGAAAAGGTAACACATGCTACCAGCTTGTGAAAAGGTAACACATGCTACCAGCTTGTGGAGAATATTTAACAAGCAGGTTGCTTGCCCTACGAGCAGAGAACTGACAAGCAGCTTGCTTGTCCAAAAAATCTGGCTAATCCAGATCAACTAAGGATAATTGATCTTACATTAAAAAGGAGGCTTTTATGTGCGGACAATTTGCCCTATTTTCCAATATACAGGCAATCATTGATTACTACAATTTTCTGAAACAATTTGAAAAGGAGTTTAACCCTGAAGCGTTGCATGAGTTTCTAAAAACAAAGAAAGATAAAACACCCTATAATCAATATGATTTTCCAAGTCATAAAATTACCCCTGGAATGTATGTGCCAGTGTGTTTCAAAGAAAACAATCATTATCAGATTGACTGGATGAGATGGGGATTAGTACCATCATGGTCTAAAGATGAAAGTTTTGCCATGAAACTAATCAATGCCCGACAAGAAACGATCAGTGAAAAACCATCTTTCAGAAATGCATGGAAATCCAGACGATGTTTGATTCCATGCAATTATTTCTATGAATGGAATCAGCAAAAACAGAAATTTGAGATAAGGCAAAAGAATCATGAGATATTTTCTCTGGCTGGTATATGGGAAAGTAGGAAAAGAGATGATTTTGTTTTAAATACCTTTAGTATAATCACCCAGGAAGCAAATAATGAAATGAAAATGATTCATGACAGGATGCCTGTCATAATAAAAGAATCAGAATTCAGTAATTGGCTGGACTGTAAAATATCTGATTTTTATGAAATCAATTCAATTTCTGATCAACAATTGATGATTCAGGCTGTTTGAGCGAACCTTTCATTTTAAGAAAAAGGCTTTAAATCAGAACGAAATTGAAATATTTTGTAAAGATTAGAAATTATTCTTGACAATTACTTGTATTATGCTATATTTTAATTTGAAGACTTAATATGGGGGTTTTAACTTGAATCAGATGATAAAGGTTTTGGTTGTAGATGACACAGTGATTTACAGAAAGATTTTAAAAGATGTTGTTTCAGAGATTGATAATACTGAAGTCATTGGCACAGCACCAAACGGAGATCTGGCTTTGAGAAAGATGGAAGTCGATAAACCGGATTTGGTTTTACTTGATGTAGAAATGCCGGTCAAAGACGGATTGGAAACCTTAGTTGAAATAAAGGCTAAGTATCCTGAAATTGGTGTCATAATGGTTTCAGGTATCAATGAAAGACAAGCATCCATTACAATGGAAGCGCTTCAAAAAGGGGCAATTGATTTCGTTCCGAAGCCAATAGGCAATAATATCGAAGCTAATATTCAGTCCTTAAAAAACAGTTTGATTCCAATCATTTCACTTTTTCAGACTAAAAAAGCCATTTCAGGAGCAAAATCAGGAAGATCAACAGAAAGTAGTATCAAGCCAAGAGAGGTTAAACCTGTCTCCTTAAGTACCCCAGGTAGTGTCAGACCAGAATCACCCAAAACACAAGCAATCACTTTTGCGCCAAATCCCAGAAAAGCAGATGTATTGATTATAGGAATATCAACCGGTGGTCCAAATGCTTTAGCGAAATTCATCCCTTTCATTCCGGCTGATATTGGTGTACCGATTTTAATCGTTCAACATATGCCTCCCATGTTTACAAAATCTCTTGCAAACCATTTAAACAGTAAATCCACTTTACCAGTTATTGAAGCTGAAGATGGACAAATCATCGAACGCAGTAAAGTCTATATAGCACCTGGCGGCAAGCATATGGCTGTCAAAAAAGAAGGAGGAAATGCGATTATTTCAATTATTGATTCACCTCCTGTCAATTCATGTAAACCATCAGTTGATGTTTTATATGAATCTGTGCCGTCAGTATATAACAACAATATTCTTTCTGTCATCATGACAGGTATGGGTTCTGACGGAATGAATGGCGTCAAATCATTAAAAAAGACAGGATGTTATTCGATCACTCAAACTGAAGATTCATGTGTTGTATATGGAATGCCCAGAGCAGTTGATGAAGCAGGGTTATCTGACGAATCTGTCCATCTGGATCAATTATCTTCTCGTATATATCAACTCGTAAAAAATGGCATAAAATAAAGGGAACGGGGTTTAAATGTTATCCTCAAAAATTGCGATTAACCATGAAGAATTTGTACTCCTCAGAGAGTACATTCAACAGGAATGCGGTATCGTTGTAGGTGACGAAAAAGTCTATCTGATAGAAAGCCGCTTAGCCCGATTAGTCGTTGAAACCGGCTGTAGCAGTTTTAAGGAATTTTACCTTAAAGCAAAAAGTGATATCACAAAAAAATTACGTGATAAAATAGTCGATGCCATGACCACTAACGAGACTCTCTGGTTCAGAGATATGAAGCCATGGACTATTTTAAAGGAAGTGTTGATACCTAAATTTATTGACGATTTAAAAACAGGCCGTAAGCAAAAGATTACCATCTGGTCTGCAGCCTGTTCAACCGGCCAGGAGCCTTACTCTTTTGCCATGTTACTTGATGAAGCAATCAAGAGAGATGGCAGAGTCAATAAAAGTCAATTTACTATATTAGGTACAGATATTTCGCCAAGCGCTCTTTATATGGCAATTTCAGGCAGATATAATACGATTGCCATGTCCAGAGGCATGTTGCCTGGTTATAAAGACAAATATTTTACTGACAATAACGGAGTATCTGAAATCAAACCAGAGCTCAAACAAATGATTATCTACAAACAATTTAATCTTCAGCATGATTTTACTAAAATTCCAAGCTGTGATTTAATTTTTTGTAGAAATGTTGCCATTTATTTCTCGCCTGATTTCAAAAAAGACCTTTTTAAGAAAATTTATAATAAGCTTAACTCTGATGGCTATTTTTTTATAGGGTCAACTGAAAGTTTGATAGGTTATTCCACTGATTTTGAACAGTTGGAGTATCAAAAAGGCGTATACTATAAACCGAAAAAGTAAGGGATAGATATGAAAATCTTAACAGTTGACGATTCTCGTATGATTCGTATGATCATCATTAATACACTTAAGTCCTTGGGGTACGAAGCACTGGAAGCAGCAAATGCAGATAAGGCATTGGAAGTTTTGGAAGAAAAAAGCAGTGAGATTAATCTTATCCTCTTAGATTGGAACATGCCAGGTATGAACGGTTATGATTTACTTAAAATCATTAAATCTTCAGATCGTTTCAAACACATCCCTGTAATGATGGTAACAACAGAAGGGGAAAGAAAAAATGTAATCAAGGCCATTCAGTCCGGAGCTGACAATTATTTAACTAAGCCTTTTACTCCCGAAGACTTGTCTATCAAAATCCTTGAATGTCTTGGTCTGAGTGGTGTAAATGATAGTTCTGAGAATCAGGAAGATTTACCAAGTCTGGATATGGACGATTTTGAATTATAACAAAAAAAATATGATAAGAGTTAGGCAAAATTATGTATAGACAAATGATATTGGATAAGTTAAACAATATCGAAGAAGTACCTACTTTACTAACAATTGCTGCTGAAGTAGAACGACTTACTCATAACCCCGACACTTCAGCAGATGATATCGGCAAGGTGATCAAACTGGATCCGGCTCTCACTGGTAAAGTATTAAAAGTCGCTAATTCTGCTGTTTATGCAGGAACACAAAGAATTGTGAGTTTACAGCAGGCTATATCAAGACTGGGATTTGCCGAAATCAGACGATTGACTCTTACTATAGCCTTTTTAAACAGTTTCAAATCCATGTTTGTAGATTATAAGAAATTTTGGACTCATTCCATCACAACGGCATTCTTAGCACTTTATCTTGAAAAACTCTCTGGTAATGAGCAAAAATCTGACAGGCTTTTTACATGTGGTATTTTGCATGATATTGGGGTGCTAATTCTGGATCAGTACTTTACCAATATGTACAAGAAAGTCTTTGAAATAGCAGCAAATAAGCGTTTCGATTTAGAGCTGGTCGAAGAAAAAATTCTCGGCATAACTCATGCTGAAATTGGTGCTTTTTTATTAAATAAATGGAAAATCCCTGAGCAGATAATTGATGTTGTAGAATACCATCATCATCCTCAGCATGCCAAATTATCTGTCAGAGATGCAAAGATTGTTTATTTAGCGAATTTTATCAGTAATAACAGGGGAATTGATAATGGAACAGGCTTTTTCCCCGAAGGTTTTTATGACGATATATTCAGTGACCTTAAACTTAATGTAGAATCACTGCCAGAGCTGATCACAATGGTTGAATCAGAAGTAGATAAAGCGAAACAAATTTTAAAATTTGGGGGGAAATAATGAAGAAAGCCATCTTTCTGAACTTAAAAGATAATTTTTCACTATATGCTATTGTTGAATCCAAGACTTTCGAGCCGACTTTTGAAGACTGGTCTGAAAAAATTCTTGATTCTATATACGATTATTCTTTAATCGTTTTTTATCAGGAAGAAGTTGATTTAGATATCATTAAATTAATTCGCAGGAAGATTGCTTTCAGAAACATAAAATTTATGGTTTTTACGAATACAATTACACTTGAGATGAAGAAAACCACTTTAACTTATGGTGCAGACTTTGTCGAATTACTTCCCCTGTCCGACGAAGAGCTGGTCAATCATCTGTCAGATATCAGAATCATGGTTGATAGATCAAAGTTTTATAATGAAGCTGTTTTAACGCCTTTTATTCTTTCAATCCAGGAAATACTGTCAATGATGGCAGTCATTAATGTAGAATTGGTGGAAACCTATTTGAACACATCTCCATTCCATTATGGGGATGTTTCAGGCATCATGGCATTGGCAGGAGAAAAAAAGGGGATCATTATGATTTCCTTCTTTGAGGAACTTTCAGGCAAAATCATTTCATCAATCATGGGAGTCCCTATTGAAGAAATATCTGAAGAAGAACAACATGACGGCGTTGGTGAACTAATTAACATGATTGCAGGTGGAGCAAAGGCCAGATTAGGAGATTCTGAATTACACTTTTTACTTTCTGCACCTACTGTGATTACAGGAAATCAACATAGAGTTATTCAACAAAAAGATATTCCTTGTGTCGTCATGGTGTTTTCGATTGAAGATGATTACTTTGCTGTTCAATTATGCATGAATGTTTTGGGCTATCCTGAATAAATTTATTGACAAACAAACTCAATTTTAAGAACACAATTCTAAATTGTGTTCTTTTTTGTTGTTGAAATGTAAAGTGAGGGATGTATGGAAAATACTTTTAAAATTGTATCAAAATATTCACCAAAAGGTGATCAACCTGATGCAATAGATGAATTGGTAAAGAATATAGCTGAGAACAAGAAACATCAGGTTTTACTTGGTGTTACCGGTTCAGGAAAAACCTTTACCATGGCGAATGTAATTGCCAGAGTAAATAAACCTACTTTAATTTTATCTCATAATAAAACCCTCGCTGCTCAGCTTTATGGTGAATTCAAACAACTCTTCCCTGATAATGCAGTGGAGTATTTCATTAGTTACTACGATTATTACCAACCGGAAGCCTATATCCCAGGTAAAGATCTTTATATCGAGAAAGACTCTGATATCAATGAACAGATAGAACGCCTTCGTTTAAAAGCAACCATGTCATTATTTGAGAGAAATGATGTCATCGTTGTTGCCAGCGTATCTTGTATTTATGGGTTAGGGGTTCCGGAAGAGTATCGTGAAGCCGTAATTTCTCTAAAGGTAGGTCAAGAGATTGACAGGGATGAATTGCTAATGAGATTAATAAATAGTCACTACGGCAGAAATGACATTGCTTTTGAAAGAGGCAGTTTCAGAGTACGTGGCGATGTATTGGACATTTATCCGGCTTACCTGGAGAATTCAATCCGTATCCAATTTTTTGGTGATGAAATTGAAAAAATCACACGTCTCAATCCAATAAGCGGTCATGTACTTGAAGAAGTACAATCTTATCCAATTTATCCTGCAAATCACTTTGTCATGTCAAAAGAAAGACTTGATAAAGCAACACTCTCCATCGAAACAGAATTAAATAAGCAAATTCGCTCATTTAATGAACAGAATAAATTGATAGAAGCTCAGAGAATCGAACAAAGAACCAGATATGATCTGGAAATGCTGAAAGAAATCGGTTTTTGTTCAGGTATAGAAAACTATTCCAGACACTTAACAGGAGCAGAACCAGGGAGCGCACCTTTTTGCTTACTGGACTATTTTCCAAAAGATTTCCTGATGTTTATCGATGAATCCCATGTGAGCGTTCCACAGGTCAGAGCTATGTATGCAGGTGATTATTCGAGAAAGAAAAATCTGGTAGAGTATGGATTTAGATTGCCATCTGCATTTGATAACAGACCTTTAAAATTTGAAGAATTTGAACAAAAAGTCAATCAGGTGATCTATGTTTCTGCGACTCCTTCAGACTATGAATTATATCAAACTCAGGGAGAATTCGTTGAACAGGTGATTCGCCCAACCGGTTTACTGGATCCGCAAATCATTGTAAAACCACTTGATAATCAAATAGATGACCTGATCGCAGAAATCAGGATCAGAACAGATAAAAATCAAAGAGTATTAGTAACAACACTTACCAAAAGGATGTCAGAAGATTTAAGTAAATATTTCTCAGATATTGGCATCAGAGTACGCTATTTACATAGTGAAATTGATACGATCGAAAGATCAAAGATCATCAGAGAACTTCGATTAGGGGATTTTGACGTTTTGATCGGTATCAATTTGCTTAGAGAGGGGCTTGATTTACCGGAAGTCTCTTTAGTGGCAGTTCTGGATGCAGATAAAACTGGTTTTCTTCGCTCTGCTCGTTCTCTCATACAAACAGCCGGCCGTGCAGCCCGACATGTGGAAGGTACGGTTATTTTTTATGCAGATGAGATTACAGATGCAATGAAACAAACCATTGATGAAACCAATCGCCGTCGTGAAAAACAGCTTGCTTACAATGATGCAAATGGTATTATTCCAAAGCAGATAGAGAAATCAGTTGAAGACATTCTTCAATCCACTTCTGTAGCAGAAGGTTATCAGCAATATGACAGCAATAAAAAACAGGAAAAAATGGAGGAAGTTAAACCCTACCTGCATTTAGACTCTATGACAGATATAATAAAGATTTTGAAAAAAGAAATGAAAGCAGCAGCCCAAAATCTTAATTTTGAATTAGCTGCCGAACTCAGAGACCGTATCAATGAGCTGGAAAGTCAGTACGACACCAGTGAATTAACAGAAAATTCTCCTGCACCAGATGACAAGACTGACTATAAACCCTCAAAACATAGAAAAAACAGAAAATCATAAAAAAGGAAATAACATGAAAGAGACGCTTTATCTGATAGATGGTACAGCTTTAGCATACCGTTCATACTATGCATTTATAAACAATCCTCTGATCAATTCCAAAGGTACTCCAACTAGTGCCCTTAACGGAGTTATTAATTCTTTTCTAAAATTGATCGATCAGTTTAAGCCCTCTCATATTGCAATTTCTTTTGACAGAAAAGAACCCACCTTTAGACATCAGTTAACTGAACAGTATAAAATCCACAGACCTCCCATGCCGGATGATCTGATCATTCAAATTGAGTTAATCAAACAATTCTTTGAATTGACCGGTATGAAAGAAATATCAATGGCAGGTTATGAAGCAGATGATATTTTAGGTACACTTGCCGTTCAAAATCAGGAAAGATTTAATGTAATCATCATAACTGGTGATAAAGACTATGCACAGCTAGTCAATGATTCTATCATGATTTTTGATCCAAAAAATGAAAAGATCTATAACAAGAACTCAATCATTGAAAAATATGAGATTTTACCTGAACAATTCATCGACTATCTGGCACTGGTAGGGGACTCAGCAGACAATATCCCCGGAGCAAAAGGAATTGGTCCTAAAACAGCCATTCCATTGTTGCAGGAATTCAAAAATATCGATAATCTGTATGCCAATATTGAAAAGATCACTTCCAAATCTGTAAAAGAAAAACTTATCAGTTCTAAAGAAAATGTTTACCTTTCACAAAAACTAGCGACTATCATTACAGATGCCCCACTGGATTTAAGCCAAGTCAATTACGTTTTTAATATTGAACAGCTTGCTCCGTCTCTTGACTTTTTAAAAGAGCATGAGTTAAAGTATATGGCTGAGCGTATCAACAAATTAATACCAAAAATATCATCAATTGAATGTACTGAACAACAAAATGATCAGCAAGAGAATGACTACAAGAGAAATAAATCACAAAATACATTTAATGCAATACTCTTGGATACAGAAGAAGCATTAGCTAATGTTTTGGGCAGATTAAAGGATATAAATGAAATTGCGCTTGATACTGAAACAGACTCAGTTGAATCACTGTTTGCCAAACTTGTCGGTATTTCATTTTGCTTTGATGAAGAAAATGCCTATTATATTCCGGTTGCTCATCTGTTTGCTCAGAATATGGAGACAGACACTGCTATTTCCATGTTAAAAGAAGCTTTTGCCGGCAAAGTAATTATTGGGCATAATTTTAAATTTGACTACGAAGTCTTTTTTAATCATGGTTGGGATATCAATAATCCGATTTTTGACACAATGCTGGCAGCCTATATACTCGATCCTGGTAGAAGTCGCTTAAGTCTCGATTCCTGTGCCTTGAATGAATTTGATTATGAAATGATTCCGATTGATCAACTAATCGGTAAAGGCAAGAAGCAACTGACCTTTGATACGGTTGAAGTTAATCAGGCATGCCGTTATTCTGCTGAAGACAGCTGGATCAGTTTCAGACTATACAAGCGCTTTAACGAAGAATTAATCAATAAGAATCTTGATAAACTCTATTATGACATCGAGATACCTCTAATTAAAGTGTTAGCTGATATAGAGAGAAATGGTGTTTTTGTTAACATTCCTTTACTAAATGAATTATCTGTTAAGACAGGGAATCAGCTAATCGAGCTTCAAAAGGAAATCTTTCTGATTGCCGGAGAAGAGTTTAATATTAATTCCACGCAACAACTCAGTCAGATTCTCTTTGAGAAGATGCAAATTAAATCGGTTAAAAAGACCAAAACAGGTAATTCAACAGATAATGAAGTTCTTGAAAAACTGGCAGATGAGCACCTGATCGCTCAAAAACTGATTGAATACAGACAACTGAGTAAACTATTAAATACATACATAGATGCCTTTCCCAAACTGATTAAAAACAAAACAGGCAGAATCCATTCTTCTTTCAACCAGACTGTTACATCTACCGGCAGACTTTCCAGTTCAAATCCAAATATGCAGAATATTCCGATTAGAACCGAATTAGGAAGAGAAATGAGGCGTGCAATTATCCCTCAAAACAAAGATTTTGTGATTGTGGCTGCAGACTATTCACAAATAGAATTGCGTCTGATGGCATTAATAGCAGAAGATGAAAACATGTTGTCAGCTTTTCAGAATAATGAAGATATTCACAGCAGAACAGCAGCCATCATTTTTCATAAAGACTTAAATCAGATAAGCTCTGACGAGAGAAGAAAAGCTAAAATCATCAATTTCGGCATCATTTATGGCATGGGTCCACAGTCTCTCTCAAAAGAACTGGGTATTACGATGAATGAAGCAAAAGACTTTATTAAAGATTATTACGAGAAATTCCCAAAAATCATTAGTTTTATAGAAAAACAAAAAGAATTTGCCAGAAGAGAATCATATGTCGAGACCTTGTTTGGCAGACAATTACCCTTGCCTAATATCCATTCATCCAATCAAATGATTAAGTCTGAAGCGGAGAGAATAGCGGTTAATATGCCGATTCAGGGTACTGCAGCCGATGTGATAAAGATTGCCATGATTCGTTTACATGAACTATTCAAAGATAATCCAAAAGTGAAGATGATTATTCAGGTTCATGACGAACTTGTTTTTGAAATCCATAAAGAAATTGTTGAAGAAACTGTTAAAATTATTCAGAAGATTATGGAGAACTCACTGGAAGAACAGTTCAATCAAAAAGTCAGACTTTTAGTAGAAGCCGGTGTAGGTAAGAACTGGGCGGAAGCACATTGAAATAATAAATTTAATTCATTTTATTTGACATAATTTGATGCTGTATGATATTAGTATTCAATATAGAAAGATCGTATTCTGTATTTATATAAAAATTTCATATACAGACTTGTCAAATACCTTTCTAAACAAATGAGCAGAGTAAATCTTTGCAATGGAGAGATAATGAATAAATGAGTCGGCTACAAAAACCCCCTATTTTACTAAGCAATTGACTGATATTAGTCAATTTATGCCTTACTTAACAAATTATCTGTCCAAAAATAGTATCGGGTTTTCATTTTTTGGATTATATATTTTTGGTTTTTAAGAAGCTTAAAAAGAGTAAGAATAAACAAAAACAATAAAGTT
>JAKQQL010000008.1:0-2474 GCA_029564175.1 Candidatus Cloacimonadota bacterium | reverse complement strand
TGATGCTGTTACTTCTTCAGATGTAGATAGTTTCTATAAAATACTTTCCAGCTTGTACAAGCGAATTGGTAAACCACTGCCTACGAAAGCTTTTTTCCAAATTTTTCTTAATAAGATTCATAACAAGGAATTAAAAGCTCTGTTTTTAGTTGCACGTTTCGAGAATCAAATCATTGGGGGCATTGTAGCTCCATTCGATGAAAAACGGAAAGCCTATGAATTTTACATTAGTGCGCTCGATAAGGATTTTGCCAAAAAACATGTTTATCCCAGTGTAGCATTAACCTGGGAAGCAATGCAAAGAGCTAGTGAGGTGGGCTGCCATACTTTCGATTTTATGGGAATAGGTCTCCCTAATCAACAATATGGAGTGAGAGAATTCAAGCTTAGATTTGGAGGCAAGATGATTAACCCCGGAAGATAGAACAGAGTATTTTGTCCATGGCTATTTTATCCTGTTAAAACTCTCTATAAGCTGTTAATAGTTGTAAATTCTGTTTGCTACAAGATTCAATATCGAGTCAAAAGCCTTTCTGAAAGAATGTAAGGATAGATGGTGAGTAGAAGGTTTGAAAGTTCATAAAGTTTAAAGTTGAAAAGTTCATAAAGTTTATAAAGTTGGAAAGTAGTATAGAGGATGGGGAATGGGGGATGGTGAATGGAGAATCATAATACCTCCCCGCATTCAGCGGTACTCCTCTTATCTTAAAAGAAGAGTTGTTTTGGGGAATATTTGGGCTTCGGGAAGAAAATTCTGAAAAATATTTCTCACGGATGAACACAAGAAAAATCAGTGAGAGAAAAAAAATACTTTCTCGCTGATGTTCGCAGATAAGTATCGCAGATGATCGCAGAAAAAAATCAGCGTTAATCAGCGAGAAATTAAATCAGCGTTAATCAGCGAGAAAAGATTAAATAGTTCTCGCAGATGGACGCAAATTTCGACGCAGATATTCGCAGAAAAATCAGCGTAAATCAGCGAGAGATTAAGTCTGCGTTAATCAGCGAGAGATTAAATCAGCTTAAATTAGCGAGAAAAAGATTTTAACCTCATTATGACAGAAAACGAAATATCATATATAATACGGGGAGCTATTTATAAGGTTTACAATAAAATAGCTCCAGGTTTATTGGAGTCGGCTTATGAATCTGCATTGGCTTATGAACTGATGAAAGAAAATCTCGCAGTCAAAACACAAGTCGGGCTTCCCTTTGTTTACGAAAGCATCTTAATGGAAGCCGGCTATCGCATGGACATATTGGTTGAAAACAAAGTAATTATTGAAGTAAAATCAGTTGATCAATTGGCCGATATTCATTACAAACAATTACTTACTTATTTAAAATTATCCGGGAAAAAATTAGGGATTTTAGTTAATTTTAACACGGATAACATAGAATCTTCAATTAAAAGAATTGTAAATAAGTTAAAGGAATGACATAAATTTGTTTAAAATCAGCGTTAATCAGCGAGAAAAAAGAAAGAATACAGTTCTCGCAGATGGACGCAAATTTCGACGCAGATATGCGCAGATACAATCAGCGTGAATCAGCGAGACATTAAATCAGCGTTAATCAGCGAGAGATTAAATCAGCGTTAATCAGCGAGAAAAAAGAAGATTTCACGCAGATATTCGCAGTAAATGGAGGATGGTGGATGGTGGATGGTGGATGGTGAGTAGAAAGTTTGAAAGTTCATAAAGTTTGTAAAGTTTGTAAAGTTCAACCTTCTACTTTTTACTTTTTACTTTTTACTTTTTACTTTTCAGTTATTAGTTATCAGTTATCAGTTGATAATCAGCGTTTATCAGCGAGAGATTAAATCCGCGTTAATCAGCGAGAAAAAAGAAAATTTCACGCAGATATTCGCAGATAAAATCTGCGCAAATCAGCGAGAGATTAAATCAGCGTCAATCAGCGAGAAAAAGAAAGAAAATCCCAACAAAAAATAGGTATGATTGTGGTTTGGTAGCAGTAAATAATCGAATGCAAATGATTAGAAATAATCAATCCAAAACAGCCGGAAAATTACAAAAGATGATTTTTTGTAATAATAATGAACCAAATTACCAATTTCATTTATAAGTGATTAACATGTCGTTTAAGAATCTACTTACTTCTGTTATGCAATGCACATCAACGAAATACTAAAGAAGCCGGAAGGTCGTCGGTTGGAATTTAAGGAAACAATACCGACACAATTGGGTTTGCCAAAAACGGTTATTGCTTTTGCCAACGATGCCGGTGGTGAAATTTACATCGGTGTTCGTGATAATCCAAGAGAAGCTGTGGGGTTGCCTGAAGATAAACTTGTGGAATTGGAAGAACAAATTGGCGATATCATTTACGATTGTTGTTATCCGGTAATATTACCCGATATATCATTTGTAAGGGTTGAGGATAAATACCTGATTAAAATCATTATTTATCGGGGCAATATGCCTCCCTATTTTTTGAAAGAGAAAGGGAAAACC
>JAKQQL010000007.1:0-21170 GCA_029564175.1 Candidatus Cloacimonadota bacterium | reverse complement strand
TGGTATGAAGATAAAATCGTTGAAGCAGAATTGTACCAAAATAAAGAAATTTCATAACATACTTAAAATATGAAAGTTATCATGATAGTGTGTCTGTTTTTAAATAAATTTATCAAGGACTTACATGTCGGAAAGATGAGTATTAATTATATAGTCTGACAAATTACTGAATTTCATGAGATAATAAATGCTGTAATTATCAAGTATCGTTATATCATTTAATCCAATTTTTGCATAAATATCATTCAGCTCATGATAATACTTTTGAGGATTTGCTTCCCATTCTGATAATTGATGATTCATACAATACCTACTATCTAATATATGATTTCAAAAACAGGTAAACGCAGTTCTATTTTATATGTATATCTCATTAAAAGAAAAAACAAAGATAAACAAGTTTACCATGCTCCGTTGCATAGTTTCCATATTTCAATCAAAACGCCTTCATGTTCAATCAATTCGTTAGGTTCGTCAGCCGACCAGTTTTGGCTTTTATCACGATCAAAAATCAGGATGTTCGCTTCTTTGGTTCCGCATGTTTTCGCATAAATGGCTGTTTGAGTAAGGGCTTCCTGCCTGACTTTTTCGTAATTCAGCTTTTGATTGATTACTTTAAGCTCAATGACAATCTTTTGAAAAATGAGTTGTCCTTCTTTATCGTATTGCCATTTAAGCATCAGGTCGGTTCTTTTTTTACCCAGTCCGTATTCTCTGTTGACGAAGCCATTTCCGTTTGCTACGCGTTGCAGGAATGCCTGGGTAACCAATTGAGGTGCTGCTTCCTGATAACCTTGAATCTGGCTTGACCAGATAGCGGAATTCTCATTCCAGAAATCTTTAAACATAGTCAGCAGGGTCTTCACGTTGATACTGCCATCCGGATTTATCCAGTCAGGATCGAAAATTGCCAAAAACTTATCCTGTCCCAGTCTTGTCAATTCTCTGGGGATAATTTCCTGATATATCTGATTTGATATTTTTAAACCTTCTTTGTCCCTTTTAATAAGTCCCAGATCAATACAATAATCTTCATCATCTTTTAAGTATTCCGGTTCTTTTCCCAATACGATGGGTAACACTACATTTCTAACTCTTTCTTCTTCGAGTTTATCGGCCAGCTGGTCTAAATGAGTTTGTCTGGATAATATCAATCTTTCTTTAGCTGTTTCCAGTTTGGCAGGAGTGATTGTGACAGAACGGTCTCTGTTTTCTCTGATTTCATAGGTTACTTCATGAGCGATAGCATTGACCAGCCAAGGTTGTCCATCAGAGTATTTCATCACTAAATCAAAACAAGCTTCTTCAAACTTTTGACCGGTTTCTAAGGTGTGTTGGGTATAGAGGTTGATTACATCCTCTTTGGAAAAATTACCTAATCTTAGCGATTTTGCTTTAATATTAAAAGCACTGCCCCCTGTGATAATATCCTTACCGCTGGTTTGAATTCTATAATCTTTAATATCTCTTACACCACATAAGATTATTGAGGAAGGAAAGGCTGAGGGGCGTTTACTATAACCTGTTCTTAGCTGTCTCAGTACTGAAATTAATGTATCTCCAACCAAGGCATCAATTTCATCAATCATTAAAACTACAGGTTTTTGGACTAATTCGCATATATAGGATAAAATGCTGTTTAAACCGTTTTCAGCTTCTATCTGATTATAGAATTCTAATGCCGAGAAGAAATCAAAATCAGCTTTTAACAAGGCTTTCACATTGCTTAGTAATTCGGTAACAATGGCTCTGATGGCTGATTTTTGATCATTTCGGCTTGATTGCCCAACTTCAAAATTGGTATAGATTGCAAGATATTTTCCTTCCTGATTCAGGTAATCCTGCAATGCAAGAAGAGAACTGGTTTTTCCGGTTTGTCGTGGAGCATGCAGAATGAAGTATTTTCTTTGTTCAATCAACATCAGCATTTCTTCTAAATCCCAACGGTGCAAAGGATCCACTTTGTAGTGTTCAGGTTGATTGACAGGACCTGCCGTGTTAAAGAATTTCATTATACGCTCCTTTTTCTCTTCACTAAAGCCATTGTATTTATTGATTGATTTATTGTCAAATTGTTTTTTGACTCATTTTGTTTAGAATTCTGTCTGAACAAATACTTTGTAAATATTCAGGTGCTTTTATTTAGCATTTATCCGGGAATATGAAGAAAGTATCTCAACTTATAGTAGGGATTTACGGCGCTTCGCTTCGCAAATCCCTACAAATCGCTTTTATGTTAATTCTATAACGAACTTTATCGCATGGTATTGCTTTTAACCAGTAATTGAGTAATTGTAGTTTATGATAGTTTCCCCCCTCTTTCATCCTTATTCCACTCCTATTCACCTTCTATTTATCTCTTTAGTGTACGGGGAGTTTTGATGAGGTCGTTTAGGATATGAGCAGGAGGTTTTCTACAGGATAGATAAGAGAAAAGAATGAAAAAGGTTTGCTTTATTAAAAAAGAACATTATACTATAGATCAGAAGAGGAGAAGATATGAAGGTATATTTCCAACATCATCACCATGATTTTCCAAAACAGACCGGTGATATCAGACTTGCCTGGTATCAGGAGGGCAGGGTTTGTGTGATGAGAAATTATCGTCAAACTCATCAGCTTCAAACGCAAAACCTTCAGATCAGCCGGATTAATGCGGTTTGTAAAGCTTTATGGGAGAATATACTGCCTGCTTTTAAGAAAGACCTTTCTCAATATGCGTCTGCTTACAAAAAGACATATCCTGGTTTACGAAAAAGAGGCATCTCTTCATACAGCGTCATGCTGATGCTGGTTCATGCTTTGATCAGGCGGTTTCAGCTTTCTAACAGGGATACAGAGCATCTGGTGAATATCATAGAAAGCATGTTACAAGGCAGAAGCCTGTATGATCTTATCCAAATGAGACTGCTTAAATCCGTGCCAGGCGCTTATCAGTTGAATTATAAAACAGGATATAATTTCAACCAGATTATGCCTGCCCTGTTGTCCAATTGCAGATTGATGTTTTCTTTTTCAGAACATTTTGAAATAAATCATGAAAAATATCCAGTTTATTTTACCAGAGCTCCATAAATAGGTAAATAATCAATTCATTATCGGTTTAAATGATTTTATAACAGAATGTTAAGTTTGTGATTGCAACACTGGGTTGTATTTTTTTATAATTCTTAAAAAATTTTCTTGCTTTTTTCTTTTTTTTGTATATAATGAATTTATCAGATTACATAAGATGGTTTTAAAAAGGTCAAAACAAACTTCGTGTTTGTAGAACAGCTGATATTCAGATCATGATAATGGCTGACAAAAATGGCTAAAGTCTGTAAAACAATCAGTGTAAGAACAAATAGATGTGAAAAAAAATACCGGAGGTGAAAAATGAGTTTCTATTCAAAAGCCATGGAACTGAAAAAAGTGTCTGAACAATATTATCATAACCTCTCAAACAAATGCAGCCAGGATCAGGGTGTAAATAACATTCTTAACATGCTGGCAGAAGATGAAATGAAACATTATACTCTTTTTAAAAAACTCAAAGAAGATGAACGTATTGAAATGATAGATTCCAATCTAATGCTGAATGTTCAGAATGAAATCAACGACATGAAAAAAAGATCAATGGAATTTACCTGTTTTACAGATCAGATTGATCTATACAAAGAAGCTTTGGAAATAGAAAAGAAACACTTATCTTTTTACATACAGTATTATAACCAGATCAATGTAAGCGATAAAGTATCTTTAAAAAAGATTATTGATGAAGAATATGAGCACATTAAAACATTATCCTTTTTGATACAGATGATAGAACATCCCAAGTTCTGGGTTGAGTCAGCTGAATTTAATCTAAATGAAGAAGAATATTAAAAAATATACGGAGAGACAGGATGTTAAACAAAACAAAAATCTCAGGAAGACTGGGAATGGGATTTGTCAGTGTAATTGCAATTATGGTCTTTATAACCATAATCAGTTTTATGAATCTGATAAACTTAAAAAAACAGAATGATACGCTAATCAATGATTTATTCAGAAAAGTGTTAGAAGCTAACAATATTATTGAAAATCTTAATGTTGTTGCCAGAGGAGTCAGAAACTTACATATTTTTAATGAACCTGCAAAGAATCAGCAAGATATGGATATGATTGCAGAAGCCAGAAAAAAAGCTGCATCTTCAATTAAATACCTCCCAGAGCATGTTACTGATGAAGAAGGTAAGAAATTACTGGATAAGATGATCGGTGACAGAACAGAATATGTTAAAAACCTGGATATCTACATCAATCTGATAAAAGAGAATAAGAAAGATGAAGCAGCCAGTCTGATGAATGGGAAGTTAGATTTTCATCAGGATAATTATTTTAAATATTTGGGTGAATTGATTGAGTATCATAATACACTGACAAGCCAGAGTGGAATGAATATTTCTGCCAAAATCACTCAAACAATTATCATCTTGAGCATTTCCTTATTGATAGCCATCATTTTATCATTTATATTTGCTGTAAGAATTTCTGCCAGTATAGTAAAACCAGTCAATCAATGCCTGAAAGCTGCTAATATGATAGCAGAAGGAAATACCGATATTCATTTAGATGTATTGTATGAGGATGAAACAGCTCAGTTGATGGCTGCAATGAATAATATGTGTAACAGTATTGATGCGATGTATCAGGATGTTCAATCCTTAACCGCTTCAGCACTTAAAGGTGAATTAACAAAACGGGCAAATCCTTTGGTTCATAAAGGTGATTACCGAAAAATCATTGAAGGTATGAATCAATTACTTGATAATGTGATTGAACCGATACATGAAGCGATGAGTGTAATGAGTTCACTGGCAAATAAAGATTTAACAGTACGAGTTAAAGGTGATTATAAAGGTGAGTTAGAAGAATTTAAAGAAAATATTAATATGGCTGCTGCTAATCTTGACGAAGCAATCACGCAGGTTAGTAGCGCTGTACAACAAATTTCTTCTGCTTCTATGCAGATCGGTAAAGGTTCTCAGTTACTTGCAGAAGCAACTGGTGAGCAGGCAAGCTCTTTAGAAGAGATATCAAGTTCGATGGAAGAAATCAATGGGTTGACCAGTGACAATACTCAAAATTCGAGAAAAGGATTACAATTATCTGATTTAGCCGTTCAATCTGTGAATGAAGGCGACAATGCAATGGAGAGGATGAGTGATGCAATGGCTTCTATTCTTAAATCATCTCAGGAAACCAGTAAGATTATAAAGACAATTGATGAAATTGCATTTCAGACTAATCTGCTGGCGCTTAATGCGGCTGTTGAAGCTGCCCATGCCGGAGAAGCTGGTAAGGGTTTCGCTGTAGTGGCTGAAGAAGTTAAAAATCTGGCATTACGAAGCGCTGAAGCTGCAAAAAATACAGATGCCCTGATTGAAGAATCTACCAAAAAAGCAGAGTTAGGTGCTCAAATTGTACAACAGGTAAGTCAGTCTTTTAACCTGATTAAAGAAAATTTTAAAAAAGTAAAAGAAATTGTAAATCACATAACCACCTCTTCTGAAGAACAATCCCATGGAGTACAGCAGGTTAACTCAGCAGTTATGGAAATGAACAAAGTAACTCAACAAAATGCGGCGAATGCTGAAGAATCTGCCTCCGCTTCTGAAGAATTAAGCAGTCAGGCAAATGAACTACAAGGTATGGTAACTCAATTTAAAATCAGCCAGGAAGTATATTCATTTCATCAAAGAGAAAACAGATATTTACCAGATCAGCGCTTAAAACCCATCCGAAACTCCAAACGACAATTGGAACAGTTTTAATATCATTTACCGGAGGAATGATGTCAAACAATCTTCAACAATCTGAAATGGTACAACTGAGTGCGAAGAATCTCACATTTAACCTGATGGAAGAGCACTATGAAAAAAGTGTGGATAGTTATATGCAGATTATTACAATTCCTGATGTACGTTTTTAAAAATAGATTAGAATTAAATCGTATTTTAAAATGTAGATTACAGAGAATGTGTTTTAACTGAAAGTATGTTTCATGATCTCATTATTTGGGGGAAAAACCAGAAGACTTAATAAGGGAGAAAAAATGCAATTTTCTGATTTGAGGATTAAAAGAAAGGTAGTAATATTACTATCAGTTTTGATTGTTTTTGTGATGCTTGTTTTATCTGGAATACTCTTGCCAATTGTGAATAATGCTTTGCAAAATTTGGTAGAATCCAGAACTCAAAATATAGTTGAAGTTGCTTATACTTTATTGGAGTATCATTATAACCAGTTTAAAAAAGGTGAGCTAGATGAACAAACTGCTCAGAAAAGAGCAATTGATGCCATCAGAGAATTACGGTATGAAAAAAATGCTTATTACTGGATAAATGATTACAATCAGGTTGTTTTGATGCATCCATTTTCAACAGAACTGATTGGTAAAGATATGAGTGACTACAAAGACCCAAATGGAGTTCGAATCTTTGTTGAGATGGTAAAAATTGCCAAAGAGAAAAACGAAGGTTTCCTTTATTATGAATGGAAAAAACCCGGAGAGACAAAACCGTCTCCAAAAATTAGTTATGTAAAGGGTTTTAAAGAATGGAATATGATAGTTGGCAGTGGTGTCTATATTGATGATATTGATATCATCAAAAATAAGGTATTATACACCATTATAAGCTTAATCTTGATTTTAATATTGATGGTAGCAGCTGTGATGTTCATTTTTCAAAAAGTGATTGTAAAGCCAATAAACGATATGGTTTCAGTGATACTACCTGTATCAAATGGTGACTTTTCTCATGAGATCCCTGAAAAGTATCTGAAATGCAGAGATGAATGTGGTGATTTGGCAAATGCCGTTCAACGAATGAGAAAGAGTATCATCATGATGTCAGAAGATGCGAATGTTTTAGCTCAGGCTGCCCGAAATGGTGAGTTAAAAACAAGAGTTGATTCTGAAAAACATAATGGTGCTTACCGTGAAATAGTAGAGGGCTTTAACGGAACTCTGGATGCGGTCATTCAACCTATCAATGAAGCGATGAAAGTAATGGATTCTCTGGCAGATAAAGATATGACAGCAAGAGTAAATGGTGCCTATATGGGTGATTTTGAGCACTTTAAAAGCAGTATTAATACAACAGCTGATAATCTGGAAGATTCACTGATACAGGTTGACATGGCTATTGAGCAAATATCATCAGCTTCTACTCAGATCAGTTCAGGGGCTCAGGTCTTAGCAGAAGCGAGTGGTGAACAGGCCAGCTCTTTAGAAGAAATCTCAAGCTCAATGGAATTAATCAACTCAATTAGCAGTAATAACTCAAAACACTCAAGACAAGGATTAAGCCTATCTGAAATTGCTGTAAAATCTGTTCTTGAAGGTAGTTTGACGCTAAATAAAATGACAGAAGCGATGTCAATCATATTAAAGTCATCTCAACAAACAGGTAAAATTATTAAAACAATTGATGAAATCGCATTTCAAACTAATCTGTTGGCGCTTAATGCGGCTGTTGAAGCTGCCCATGCGGGTGAAGCAGGGAAAGGCTTTGCTGTCGTAGCTGAAGAAGTCAAAAATTTGGCACTGAGAAGTGCTGAAGCAGCTAAAAATACCAGTTCTTTGATAGAAGAATCTACTAAAAATGCCCAGTTAGGTTCTGAAATTGTGACTCAGGTAAGTGCTTCTTTTGAAGAAATCAGGCAGAATTTTGATAAAGTCAAGCATATCGTGAATGAAATCGCCTCTTCTTCTGATGAACAAACTCAAGGGGTTCATCAGGTGAATTCAGCTGTTCAAGAACTTAACAAAGTCACTCAACAGAATGCAGCTAATGCTGAAGAATCCGCATCAGCAGCTGAAGAACTTAACAGTCAGGCGAATGAATTACAAAATATGGTTGCTCAGTTCTCTTTAAAAAGAGTAAGGAGTGTCTCAGAAAATCAATCACTTAGACAGGCATTAACAAACAGAAAATTTAGAAATACTCAAGTGATGAGGAACGATCAAAGACAAATTAGTCACCAATCAAAAAAAATGCTTGACTTTTAAAAAAAGATAGTCTATTTTATAAACAAATGTAAGAAAATTACAAAGGGAGGTTTCATGACAGAACCGGAAATAATGAATGAAGCTCAGAACTTAAGCGGAAAGTATTTAACTTTTAACTTAATGGATGAGTTGTATGGCATTAATGTGGATAGGATACTTCAGATTATTGCCATCCCAGAGATAACACCTATTCCAAAAACACCAGATTTTGTTAAAGGGGTGATTAATCTGAGAGGTAAAATCATCCCTGTCATTGACCTGAGGAAAAAGTTCAGGTTACCATCTAATGAATATAATGACCGTACCAGCATTGTTATCATAAAGCTTGCTACAGAAGGCTCGGAACTGTTTATCGGTACCATTGTTGATAAAGTGCTTGAAGTAATGGATATTAGTCAGCAAGATATTGAAAATACGCCTAAGTTTGGTGTGCGTCTCGATACGGATTATATCTCTGGTATGGCGAAAGTAAAAGGGAAAGTTATAACACTTTTGAATATTAACAAAGTTCTGACTGAAGAAGAGTTAACCATTTTAGAAACAAATAAGGAATAAGGAGAGATTATGTTTAAAAATAGTACGATTTCTAAGAGATTAGCATATGGATTTTCTGCTATTATTATCATCATGCTTTTAATCGCATTACTGTCAATCATTCGCTTGACTGGAATTGGTAAAGAAACTGATAAATTAATCAATCAAAATTTTGCGAAAGTTAAATATTCCAATGCAATCGTCGATGCAATCAATACTTATGCACGTTCTATGAGAAACTTAATACTCTACAATGAAGCTGATGAAAACCAAAGAGACATGAAACGTATCGAAGAATCCAGAGCAGTTATTAAAGAGATGGCTGAGAATATAAATCCTTTAGTTGATGAGAAAAATAGTGAAGAAACAGCTCTATACAAAGAGTATCTTCAAAAACGGGAAGATTACATCGTTGTTTTGGATAATTTTACAAAATATATAAACCAGAATGACAAAGTTACAGCGGGAGAATACTTAAAAGGAGACTTGAGAAAAGTACAGAATGATTATTTTGATCAAATCAGTAAATTTATTGATTTTGAAACAAAACAAATGGAGAAGACAGGCGAAGATACTGAACGCTTAGTATTCCAAACAACCATCATTATTATCATTTCGCTCGTCATTGCTATTGTTTTATCTTTGATACTTGCAATATGGATTACCAAATCTATCGTGAAACCCGTGAATCAGTGTGTGGATGCCGCCAATAAAATTGCTGATGGAGATATCAATGTCTCATTTACGATTGATTATAATGACGAAACGGCTCATTTGATGCATGCAATGGAAAATATGAGTAAAAACATACGTTCTATGGCAGATGATGCCAGTATGCTGGTTGATGCTGCAAAGAATGGCAGATTAAAAACCAGAGCCAAAGCCGACAAACACAAAGGCACTTACAGAGATATAGTAGAAGGTGTTAATGAAACACTTGATGCAGTGATCAATCCAGTCAATGAAGCGATGGAGGTCATGGACAGACTGGCAAACAAAGATATGACTGCTCGTGTGAAAGGGCAGTACAAAGGTGATCTGGACTTATTTAAAACCAATATCAATCTTGCTGCAGCTAACCTGGAAGATTCTCTGATTCAGGTTGATATGGCAGTTGAACAAATCTCTTCTGCTTCATCACAAATTAGTTCAGGTTCTCAGGTTTTAGCAGAAGCAACGGGTGAACAGGCTAGTTCTCTTGAAGAGATATCAAGTTCTATGGAAGAAATAAATTCATTAACGGGTAACAATACAGATAATTCTAAGCTAGGCCTGAATCTGGCAGATAAAGCCGTAGCTTCTGTTGATGAAGGAAATGTTGCCATGAATAAAATGAGCGATGCAATGTCTTCAATTCTTAAGTCTTCACAAGAAACTGGTAAAATTATCAAAACGATTGATGAAATCGCCTTTCAGACTAATTTACTTGCTTTGAATGCAGCAGTTGAAGCAGCTCATGCGGGTGAAGCAGGTAAAGGCTTTGCTGTTGTTGCTGAAGAAGTGAAGAATCTGGCTCTAAGAAGTGCTGAAGCAGCTAAAAATACCAATAATCTGATTGAAGAATCCACAAAGAATGCGGAATTAGGTGCACGAATTGTTGAACAGGTAAGCAAATCTTTTGTCGAAATTAAAGATAATTTTGGAAAAGTCAAAAATATTGTGAATGAAATTGCTGCCTCTTCAGATGAACAATCACAGGGCGTTCATCAGGTGAATACTGCTGTTCAGGAAATGAATAAAGTCACTCAACAAAATGCAGCCAATGCAGAAGAATCTGCCTCAGCTGCAGAAGAATTGAACAGTCAGGCTGCAGAACTTCAGAATATGGTAGCTCAGTTCAAATTAAGCAGAAAAACAGTTGTTAATCAAAATTCTACCAGAAGAAAACCAAGTCAAGTTACGGATAGAAGAGGACAGAAGCAAATCCCTGCTAAAAAATCATCAAATGCATACGAAGTAAATCCAGAACAGATTTTACCGCTTGATGGTATATCTGATGATGATTTTGATGATTTCAAATAGCCTAAATTCATAATAGAAAAAGCTCCCGAAAGGGAGCTTTTTTTTTAAGTGATACAAAATCATTTAGATTTTATGAATACTGAATCGTTTGATTTATTTCTTTTTCTCATTTTCTTTTCTGAATTGACAGATAGGGGAGTGGTCATCGTATCCTGTCATGCCAAAGTGAGCAAAGAAAGAATCAACAAAAGAGTAAATACAAGGAATTATGAAGAGTGTCAATATGGTTGCAAATGCCAGACCAAAACTGATACTGACTGCCATTGGTCTCCAATCCTGAGATGCGGATGAGGTTGAGAATACCATTGGCAGAAGACCTGAAATGGTGGTAATAGTGGTTAGTATGATTGGTCTGAGTCTGGTTGCCCCTGCATTGATCAGAGAGTGCCAACGATCAACTCCTTTTTCTCTTTCTTTATTGATAAAATCAACCAAGATAAGCGCTGCATTTACCACGACACCTGACAAGGCAACGAAAGAGATGACTGTATTCATGGAGAAGGGCAATCTGGTTATCAGAAGACCCAATATAACCCCTATAAATCCAAAAGGTATGGTTATCATTACAACAAGCGGTTGCACATAGGATTTGAACTGGGCAGCAAGAATTGTGAAAATTAACAGGAGAGCAACAATTAAGGCTCGGAACAGAGAGCGGTAAGATTGGTTCTGTTGTTCCACAACGCCACCAAATTCTATCTGATAGCCAGGGAATCTTTGCTCAAAATTTGACAAAACTCCTTTTTCAGAACCAAATTTGTTGCCAACCAGGTATGTTACGACCTCACCTGATGTTCTTTTCTTTCTTTTTCCATTTTCTTCATAAAATGAATTATTTCCTGTGATCGTGATGATTCTTTTTCGATCTCTATGTTCAATTAATGCGAGACCTGTTGTCAGATCAAAGTCAGCTACTTCTGACAACTGTACCAGAGAGCCTGATTTGGTACGAATTCTAAGATATTTCAGATCTTCCATATCATTGATTTGTTCTTCTCTGACTCTTAGGATAATATCATTTTCATCAAGCCCCATTCCACGATAAATTGAAACAGTTGAACCATAAGAAGCTGTTCGTACTAATGATGCTACCTGTGCGATTGATAAACCATAAAGGCTTAGTTTGTCTTCTTTTGGAATGATTCGTATTTCTTTTTTACCTGGCTTAAATGAGTCTTCAATATCGCTGACTCCTGGTAGTCTGCTCAGTTCTGTTTTTATAATTTCTCCTATGTATTCCAGACGTTCAAGGTTATCTCCCTTGATTCTGATTTCTACATCCTGACCGGTCGGTGGGCCTTGCCTTCCTTCAGAAAAACGATAAGAGTATAGCTCTGGCAATTTGTCCAGATACTCACGAATACTTTTTTTAATCTTTTCATGTCCATATTTCATATCTTCGATTTCTTTTAAATCGATTCTGAGTTCAGCATTAGAAGTTGCCTGTTCTCTCTGATTGTTAAGTCGCATTTGTCCAACATCAGTTACAATCGCTTCAACATCTTCTTTTTCGGGCATGGTTAGAATATAGTTTTCTACTTTTGAAACCATCTCGTTTGTTTTATCAAGGTTTGTACCAACAGGTGTCTGGAGTTTTAATACTAATGTTTTTGCTGGTCTTGCAGGGAAAAATTCAAAACGAACCCATCCAAATGCTAGAACGGCTAATGAGAAAATGAGCATCACAAAAATGATCCCTATAGCCTGGGCACGATGGCATAGAACAAAGCGAAGTGCTTTTCTGTATTTTTTTTCTATATTGGCATAGAAATGCTCAGAGCGTTTTGTTTCACCACTGAGTTCCTTCGTAAATTGGACAATATGCGCCGGTAAGATTACTATACTTTCAACAAGAGAAGCTAAGAGAGCAGTTGTTACAACGATTGGAAATACAGCGATAAATTTACCCATGATACCTTCTGTCAGCAGAATTGGCATAAAGGCCGCAATTGTAGTCAATGTAGAGGCAAAGATAGGCCACATCACTTCATTTGTTCCTGTGATAACTGCTTCCTGTAATGATTTACCCATTTCTACATAGCGATACACATTTTCAATAATTACAATGGCATTATCGACAATCATTCCAGTTACCAGTACCAGGGCAAATAAGCTCATGTTGTTCATAGTAATATTGGTAAAACGGAGAAATACAAAGGTTAACATAAAACTGAAAGGAATACCCCAGGCTGCCAAAATGGCGTTTCGCCAGCCAATGAAAATCCATAAGACTATAAATACCAGAATTACGCCTGACATTGCATTTGAGCCCAGTGTATTGATACTATTGTTAACATCAATTGAACCATCATTTCTGACCTGAGCTTTTAATCCAGGTACTGTCTTCTCATATTCAGCTACCTTTTCTCTTACTTCTTTCATCACATCAATAATATTGCCTTCTTCTTTTTTGAAGATAGAAAGAGAAGTCGATTGTCTGCCATTAAGTTTGGAAATAACGGTTTGTTCCTGTAATGTATCCTTGATCGTAGCTACTTCACTTAGTTTGATTGATCTGCCATTACTATCCATTCGAACATTTAGATTTACAATTTCATCTACATTTTTAAATTCGCCCATAGTTCTGATGATAAATTCAGCTCTTCCAAACTTAACCGTTCCGCCTGGAACATTCATGTTTCTGGTTTTGATTGCTGAGCTGATTTCATCAAGAGAAATTCCATACTGATTGAGTTTACTGATATCTGATTCAATCCAAATTTGTCTTTCTCTTGTACCATTTATTTCAACTTTAGAAATGTTTTTAATATTGAGAATCTCATCCTGTAGGTTTTCAGTAATATCTCTAATCGTATTACCTGAGAAATCTCCACTGAGCGCTACGTCGCATATTGCATTGACCTCACGCATATTCAATCTAACCAGAACCGGATCTAATGCATCTTCAGGTAAATCTGTGACTTTGTTCATTTCTTCGTTTATATCTGTCCAGCATTCATCCGGGTCTGCGTTGGGTTCAAATGTAACATATACTGTTGCTCTGCCTTCTTGTGAAGATGAGGTCATATAATCTATATTCTTTACATTTTGAATCTGATCTTCTATCTTTTTTACGACCAACTGTTCCATCTCAGCCGGAGATACACCAGGGTAGTAAACCATTATAATAGCCGCTCCAAAATCCACTGCAGGGGATTCTTCCTTTGGTATTTCAATAATTGTCATTATGCCTAGTATAAATACTACGATCATGAGCATATTGACCAGAACTTTATTATCTACTGAATGTTGTGCTATAGACATTTAAAACTCCTTATGCCCTTAATTACGGACTGTTACTTTTGTCCCTGTTTCAAGATTTTCCAAGCCTTCATATACGATTCTTTCTCCAGCTTTTACTCCGCTGGTGATAATGACATTTTCATTTACTTTACTTCCCAGTATTACTTCTCTTCTTTGTGCAATATCTTTCTCATCTACTATGAAAATGTAGCTTTTATCGTATTCTTGAATAATGTTATTCAGAGAAGTATAGATGACATTTTTATAGGTTTTACTGAGAATTTTAGCTTCAATCACCATGCCTGGTAAAAGACTATGAGTGCCTGCTAAACTGATTTCAACAGGGTAATTGGCTGTACCGGAAATCGGTTTTAATCCGACACCGCTAATAACTCCCTGATAGCTTTTTTCATCAATTTGATAATAAATATCAACAGGAGAATTCTGTTTAATTGATCTGATGTATGATTCTCCAACACCTGTCTTGATTATTAAAGATTTTGTGTTAACAATACCCGCAATTTTAGTCCCCTGAGTGATGGTTTGTCCTGTTTGAACAGGCAAGTCCACAATCTGACCACTTACTGGTGCTGTAAACTGGGAATTTTCAAAGGCTTTTCTGGCTTGTTCTACTCTTGCTTTTGCCCCTTCCAGGTTAGCATAAGCATTTTTAAATGCACTCTTAGCATTGTTATAATCACCTTGTGATATCTTTTTCTCTTTAAAAAGTTCTTCAGATGATTTAAAGCTGAGATCAGCTGATTCATACGAAGCTTCTGCAGCTATCAGGGATGCTTTTGCTTGTTTTAAAGAACTTTCATAATCTGAATTATCCACTCTTCCAAGTGCAGTTCCTTTATCAACCCAGTCTCCCAGTTTCTTGTACATTTCAATTATTTTTCCAGAGGTTTCTGAAATGAGAACGATATCATTTTTTCCTTCCAATGTGCCAGTTACTTTAATGTATTCATTTAAGTTTCTGAGCTCTGCTTTTTCAAGTAAAACAGGGAATTCACGAGAAGTTTCCAATTTAGGGCTGCGTTTCTGAGTCTCCTGTTTTTTTGAACAGGAAATACTAAAAAATGCTAAACTTAATATGAATGCTATTACTGTAATTTTTATTGCATTAAGAGACATGTTTACTCCTTTATTAATTTTTTAATAGTGTTTTTAACGTTTCATCAGAATCAGAGTTAATCACTTGCATTAATGCAGATTTTGCTCTTAAAATGTTGTAGATTGATGAAATATGTTGGGTACGGGCATTATTGATAATTACATCTGCATCCAGCATTTCATTTGCTGATAAGAGGTTGTTCTTAAAACGAACATTTTTTTGTTGCCAAAATTCTTCTGCATATTCTAAAGAGAGTTTCGCTGATTCGTAAGACTGAATGCTGGTAATCAGACTTAAAAGGGAAGACTGAACTGCCAGGTGGATACTTTTTTCTGTAGTATCCATTTGATATGTTGCTTTTCGAACAGCACTACGGCTTTTTTCTGTTGCAGAATAGTCATCAATGACAGGAAAGATTGGGATGGATGCTGATAGTACCAGTGTTCCCTGATCACCGAATTTATCTTGGAAATCGTATTTTTGCCAACCTTGAGTATATGACAGGTTAACTGTAGGAAGAAAATTTCCTAAGCTCATTAAATGCGCATTTTCGGCTGTTTTTACTGATAGTTTAGATATCTGTATGGCAGTATTATGCTCAGATGTATATTCACTAATTTGTTGTGTAATCTTATCGAGATGATTCAAATCAGTGTTTTGAAGAGTTGATATCCATTCCATATACAGATCTTCTGTGATAGCTTCAAAGTCGGTATCGGAAGGAATTGAAAGATAATTAGTCAGATCATTTTTGCTGAGTAGATAAGCATTTTGAGATTGTAATAATCTGAGTTTTTTGTTTGCAGAAGCTGTTCTAAAATTTAAGTAGTCTGCACTGGATAAGCTACCATTTTCATATCTGATTTTTGCGATTTCTTCATTTGCCTGAGAAGACTGGTAATCCATTTCAGCAATAGACATTAACTCTTTGGTTTCCAGCACCTTAAAAAATTTGTTTTCAAGAGTGCTTAGAATTTCCAGTTTTTTGGTTTTGAATGAAATCTCGCTCATCTTTAAAGCATCTGATTTCATTTTTTGACCAAGATACAATTTGCCACCAACAAACAATGGAAAATTAATTGCCAATCCAAATGACTGTAGATTTTTAGCCTGACTGTTAGGGGCTCCCATGTTTATTTCCGGCTGATATAGATTGTAGTTGCCTTGCAATTTTGCGGTTGGTAACATATCAAATCTTGCATTTTTTAGATCCCATTGAGCCATTTTTAAATTCTGCTCTTCTGTTTTCATTTCACTGTTATTTTTAATAACCAGTTCTTTCGCCTCGTTTAGACTCATTGCGTGAATCATTGATGTCAAGATGATTAGTATGAAGAGGATTGATAAAATTGATTTTTTCATGTGATATTCTCCTCGATAAAATAGTTGTTATTTTCAGGTAATTGAGCTTCTTCAATAATATCCTTGAGTAGTTTGATTTCAATACTGTGTACCCCAGAGCCCATCCTCAATAAGTGCTTATGAATGAAAGGAATTTTTCCTTGCTGACTTTGGGTTTCAAGCATTCTTTGGCATTCATTGTCGGCTAACAAATGTGCTTCAAGGTGTTCAAGTCGGGAATTAAGAAGAGCAATATATTCATTTTTACTCATGGTACGATAAGTAAATGAGATTGCTAACCAGTAATCAACTCCCACAACATCATTTTGCAGATAGCTAAGAATGAGTTTTTTAAAATATTTTAAACCACTATCTGTCATGTGATATACATTTCTTGGAGGATTATTGCCTTCAACTTCCTGAGTTCCCTTGATATATGCTTTATTTTCAAGGTGTTGAAGTGCATTGTAAACTGATGGCATCTTAATTCCTGCCCATATATCCATCCCTTTCGTTTTGATCGTATTCATGATTTCATAACCATGCATTGGCTTAAAGTTAATGAAACCTAATACTGTCAGATGAACTTTTGACATTTATAACTCCTTTCTTTCATGATGATACTTAAAATAATAATATTCAAAGATCGTATATTCTAATCTATAATAGTCAATATAATAATATTATAAATTATGACAAGGATTTTTTTTAAAAAAAAGTGCCAATCCAATGATTGGCACTTATAATTGTATTAATACTTATACTTAATTATATTTTGAAGATAGATTTTTAAATTCTTTTTCGCGAATGACTTTTATTGTATCCCATATTTTCTGAGCGAGAGCAGGATTATCTTGAACAAATTTCTTTGAAAGCATCAAATAATATTCCTTAGATACAACAGGTGGGCTCAGTTTAACGATATTACCCATTTCTTTTCTATTATTTTTTAAAATGTCGTCAGCTGTTACATCCTGAAGAGCAGCCGCATCGATTCTGCCTTTAGCCACTTTCATCAGATTTGTCATTGAATCCTGAGCTTCTTCTACTTTAACCCCTTTATTTTTGAGATCATTGACGATAGAGTATCCCATAGGCGCACCAATGATTTGAGTCAGGCTTTCCAGTTTCCCATCCCATTTAATGCCTGCATTTTTGTTTGCATATAAAAAGTATGATATGGTGGTCAGTCTGCGGTCTTTATCTACTTGCCCTGTATGTTGTTTATTAGTTGTTGGATACCATCCAATATCAAGCCTTTCCTTAGAGTAAGAAGAGTTAAAAATGGCATCAACCTGATTTTCACCTAAAGAATAAGTACAGCGTTTCCATGGCATTCGTGTAAACTCAATTTCCAGTTCAGGTATGTACTTCTTTAATAACATCACCATTTCTACAGAAATTCCTGGATTTGTTTTAGGTATTTCACTTGTATTTTGCATATAGTAGGGAGGTTGTTCCTTATCTTCATAAGCAACTCGTAACTTGATTTTCTCCGCAAACAATGTTACACTCAGTGCAATTAACAGAATGCTTAATAAAACTAATTTTTTCATTTATCCTCCTATTGATTTTCTTTTAAATATAGTAAGCAATATTGAAAAAAAAACAAATAGATTCTGATCATACTGAAAAGAGAATCATCAAAAATATGAGAATTCTACAGGATAGAAAAGAGAAAGAAGTGAGAAAGGTAATAAAATAAGAAGAGAACTTATCAGATGTACAGGCCTCAAATTGAACGAAAAAAACAGTTTTTTTAAAAAATTTACTATATGCTTGACAGGATTAAGCCACTAAAATAATTTGATTAAAGTTGCGAAAGTGGCGGAATTGGCAGACGCGCTGGACTTAGGATCCAGTGGCCATAGGCCGTAGGGGTTCAAGTCCCCTCTTTCGTACCATTTTTATATACAGTGGATAATAAAGTCAACATAAAGAGGGAAAGATGAAAACAGAAATTAAAACAATCAACTCCAACACCCGTGAATTAGTGGTTACAGTTGATCTTGAAACTGCACAAAAAGACTTTCAGAAGGTTTTCAATAAGGTGAGAAAAAATCTGGAAATGCCAGGTTTTAGAAAAGGCAAGGTGCCTGTTTCTTACATTGAAAAAAATTATATGGATTACATAAAAGATGAATATTTTGATAAATATGCTGAATCCTATTATAAGGAAGCATTAAAAGAATCAGATGTACGTCCTGTGAGTGCTGGACAGATTAAGGAAGTTCAGTGGAATACAGGTGAAGATGCCATTTTCACATACACATTCCAAACTTTCCCCGAAGATTTCGAGCCTGTATATCAAAATTTAGAAGTTCCTTACAAAGATCCTGCTTATGACATGGATGGTCAGATTCAGAAAGCAATCGATGAATTACTTTTAAACAATGCTCAGGAGAATCCATTTGATGAAAGCAACATCTTTGAAAATAAAGATATTGCTGTTCTTGAATTCTTTGAGAATGATTTAATGCCAGTTGAATATGAAAACAATAATCATGTTCGCTTTATCATTGGTAACAAGACCTATGGTGAAGACCTGGATGAAAAAATCATTGGTAAGAAAATCAATGACGTCTTTGAAGCAGAATTTGTAGATCAGGAAAATGAAATTAAAAATACTTATCAGTTTAAAGTAGTAGATGCCTTTAAAGTGGTTGTACCTGAATTGACTGAAGAATTTGCAAGAAGTAATGATTTTGAATCAATTGAAGATATGAAAGCCAAATTAGGTGAAGATTTCCAAAAAGAATATGAAACTGTAAAAAACAGAGAATTAGATATGGCGATTGTTAATGCTGTAGCTAAAGCAAATCCACTCGATATTCCAAATGAGTTCTTTATCAACAATGCACGTTATATGTTTAACCGAAATTACAACCTCTCAGCAGATAGCATAGATGAAGAAACTCTGTTAAAATTTGGAAAAATGTTCTCAGAAAATCAAACAATATTTGATTTAGTTGTTGAAAAAATCAAGAAAACTGAAAATCTTGAAATCACAGAAGCTGACAAAGATGAACATATTTTAACTTTAGTTAAAGATCATAATCAGACAATTGAAGAGTACAAAGAGAATTATAAGCACTTTATTGAAAGTGAAAACTTTACTGATCAGATTATGCACAATAAAGTGATCAAAATGATCAAAGAAACCATGACAATTGTTGAACCTCCTGTTCAGCTGGAAAATCAGGAAGAAATCACTGAATCAGAAATTGTAACAGAATAAAAAAAATAAGTTTTAGTTATAAAGTGTGGGTAGCTTGTTAAAAACATTTGGTTTGATAAGCTGCCCACATTATATTGTAACATAATAGACAAGTATCCAGCAAGATCAAAGTCGATATATCTTCGCTGCAGAGAAAATAAGGAGAGTTTATGCCATACGTACCAATCGTTGTCGAGCAGGTAGGCCGTTCAGAACGTGCTTACGATATCTATTCCAGATTGTTAAATGATCGTATCATATTTTTAGGTACTCCAATAGATGATAATGTCGCAAATGTAATTGTCGCTCAGCTATTACACCTTGAAGGTGAAAATCCTGAGAAAGATATATTTATGTATATCAATAGTCCGGGTGGATCAATCACTGCCGGTTTGGCGATTTATGATACAATGCAATATATCAAATGCAATGTCAGTACGATTTGTATGGGTATGGCTGCGAGTATGGCTGCATGGCTATTAGCTGCTGGAGCAGAAGGTAAACGTTTTGCTTTACCAAACAGTCGGGTGATGATTCATCAACCACTTGGCGGGGCTCAGGGTCAGGCATCTGATATTGAGATTCAGGCAAAAGAAATTCTTTATCTTCGTGAAAAAATGAATAATATTCTCCATCATCATACAGGTAAGGAAATGGAAGCAATTATCAGAGACACTGACAGAAATTTCTTCATGAGTGCTGATGAAGCTAAAGATTATGGCATTATTGACGAAGTTATAGTAAAGAGAAAATGATTCAGGAGGTGTCCAATGAATAAATATAATCTCTTACATTGCTCTTTCTGCGGACGGCCGGAAAATGAGACCAAACACATGATAAAAGGTATTGCAGGCAATATCTGTGATGATTGTGTTTCTATGTGTTTTTCTATCATAGAGGCTGATAAAAGAGAAAAAGAAAGCCTTCTTGATGGATCAGGAAAATTACCGACACCCAAAGAAATCAAAGAATATCTTGATCAGTATGTAATTGATCAGGACAGGGCAAAACAAGTGATAGCAGTTGCTGTTTATAATCATTATAAACGTATTTTCAAACAAAATAAAAACGATAATGATGTCGAACTCGAAAAGAGTAATATCTTAATGCTTGGACCTACCGGATCAGGTAAAACCCTTATTGCACAAACACTGGCAAAAATGCTGAAAGTGCCTTTCACTATTGCCGATGCAACAACGCTGACCGAAGCAGGTTATGTGGGTGAAGATGTTGAAAATATACTGGTTCGTCTTTTACAAAATGCTCAGTATGATGTAGCTAAAGCTGAAAAAGGGATTGTTTATGTGGATGAAATTGACAAGATTGCCAGAAAATCCGAGACCCCTTCCATTACCAGAGACGTATCCGGTGAAGGTGTTCAACAAGCATTACTGAAAATCCTTGAAGGAACCAAAGTCAATGTTCCGCCTAAAGGTGGTAGAAAACATCCACATCAGGATTTTATTGAGATTGATACAACCAATATCCTGTTTATCGTCGGTGGTGCATTTAATGGCCTTGAAAAAATTATTGAAAGAAGACTTAACCAAAAAGTAGTCGGTTTTGAAACCAAAGAAAAAGAAGGTGAAGCACTTAAAGGCGAAACTATATTTAAACATGTTATTCCTGCTGATTTAACGAAATATGGAATAATCCCT
>JAKQQL010000336.1:0-5079 GCA_029564175.1 Candidatus Cloacimonadota bacterium | reverse complement strand
TTTATCTTTTTCATTTACATCACCTCATCTTATATAGAGTTAATATAAATGAATGGCCAATATTGTCAAGAACTAATTTTGCATAACTGCCTTATTTTTCAAAGAGTTATAGCCTTTCTTTTTTACGAGGTCATCATACTTTGGTTTTGAAGTCTCTCTAACTCATACTGGTTTTTCAAAGCCTGTTTTCGTTCAGAAATATCTGAAATTGTGATGAGGAACTGGTGGGTGTTATCAGGCATTTTCATTGTGGAGATATAAATCTCACAGTCTTTTGCTTTTTTGCTTATAGTGAGAATTTTTACCTCAAAAATTAGAATCTTATTTTTATTTTCAATTCTTTTGAGCATTTTCCGAACCTGCTCAACCGAATGATTTATCCATTTACATACATTAGTACCTGTAACGGAATTATGACTTGTTTCAAGTAATTTACTGATATTGTAGTTCGCATAACAGATATAAGCTTCAGAGTCAATTAAGATGATACTGTGAGGGGTTGTATCAAGTAAGGTACGATAAAGAGACTCTCTTTTTTTTAATTCTGATTCCAGTAATTTTTTTTCTGTTATATCTCGTCCATTAGACTGGATTTCAATCAATTGACCTGACTGATCAAAAATTCCATAATCGGTCCACTGCATCCATCGTAATGACCCATCAGAAGTAATCACCTGATGTTCTACTTCATTAAACTGGTTTTTCCAGTTGATCATACTGATGCTTTTGTGGACATAATCATGATCAAACTGGGGAATTGATTCAATAAATTTTGTTCCAATCAATTTCTCAACACTTGTCTTGAAATAATCAGCATAAGCCTGATTAACATAGAGAATTGTTGTATCAGGCAAACTTCTGCAAAGCAAATCCTTTTGTGTTTCCAGGATTTCTTTGATCTTTTTTTGTTCAAATTGGAGTTGTTTTTGAAGTTGTGTTTGCTCTGTAACGTCCTGGACAACTCCATAATACTTTATTTTCCCATTTTTATAAATCATTGCCTTGCAAACAATTCTTATCCAAAGTCTTTTTGATTTTGCAGTAATAAGCTGACATACAAAATCCAGGCTTTCTTGAGATATAAAGCGTGTGGAAGTTTGATTTTGTGAATTCTTTTGTTTTGATTTCATTTCAGTCAGTGCATTTTGATATAAACTCATAAATAAATGGGATATTCTTTTCTGATCATCCGGATCGTAGAATTTTGTTAGAGATGCTTTATCAGGTACAAACGAATAATCTGTTTCATGAATTACAAACATCTCCTCTGTCCAGAAAACCTGACTCTCATTCACATCGTATTCCCATCCACCAATTCTGCCTATCTGGCTAATTGTTCTCAATCTGTTGATCATGCGAGTCAGCTCTTTTTTCTCTGATACATTGACAGAAACAGATATGTAGTAATTACTTAACTTGTTATGATACATAAATGCCTGAAGTTGAATAGACCAATATAAAATTCCTAATGGCAAGTTGATATCAGAATCGAAACGAGTTATGAGATTATCAGGTGATATTTTGCTTATTAAATGATACATCATTTGCGTTATTCTGTTGTTAAAAACCTGTTCCAATGGATAATTGATGACTTTATCACGTTGATAACCTGTTTCTCTGAAAAATGCTTCATTCGCTTCTGTAATAATTAACTGATTAAACTCATCTTTTTTATAAAGAACTACAACATCGTTAACGATATTGTATAAGCTTGAAAAGTGGTTTTTTATTAACTCTGAAATCACTCTTATTCCTTTGTTATCGTTGTTATTGATATTCTCAGTATCAAAAGCCTTTACAAAATTAAACTATCTTTGCTCCATTTTTGTCAATAAAAAAAATCAAACAGCCTTTTGACTGTCTGATTTTGTTAAAATTGATTGAAAGATTAGCTTACAACTTGTAATATTTTTTTCGGTTGTCTTCGACTTTTATTTTTTGTTTCTGATTTGCATACCATTTGTTTAGTTGATTATTCTGTAACTGGTCACGTACTTTTTTGATTTCTTTATTCTTTTCTTTTTGCCATGTTTTATCATTCGCATATTGACGGTTTGAAACATAAGCTAAATATACGCCTTTTTCATTAAGCAGAAGATCAGTAAACTGACCCTTTGCTTTGGAAAGAATGGCTGTTGTAAGTTCAGGAATTGAGCCAAGTTTGGTAAAAGTAGAATTTTCTGTTAAATCTTTAAATTCTACGATAGTAAGCGAGTCTTTTTCTGCTATTTTGAGATAATCCTCTGGGGGATATGATTGAATGAACTTTTGAGCGTAATCATATTGAGCGTTTACTTTTTTCTTTCTTTGAATCAGTCTGATAATATTTTCTTTTTCTTTTTCTAAACTGGCATAGTGAACACCCAGACTATCAGATATCTGAAGTATAAATTTTTCATTGTTTCGGCCAGTGTAGATATCATGGACAGTTCCAACTGGATTTTCAAATGCAAATTTGAAAAGTTCAGGAACAGCACCTAGTCCAGGTGTGTATCGATCTTTTTCTTTAAATTCTTCAGTTTCCTGAACAGTCAAGCCTAGTTGATCTCCAGCTACTCTGATACCTTTTTCTTTTGTCAGATCAAATGCCTGCTGAGTCAGTCTTTTATTATTTTCTATGGTTTCAATACCTGGTTCAAATTTTATCAAAATATGGGATGCTTTTACTTCTTCTTGTCCCTGTTCGTTAGTTTTTCTATCAAATATTTTAATAATGTGCCAACCAAAACGGGTTTTTACAGGTTTTGCAATTTCACCAACAGGAGTATCCCAACATGTTTTTTCAAATTCAGGCACCATTCTGCCTTTACCAAAGTAACCAAGATCTCCACCTTTTTGACCACTTCCCGGATCCTGAGAATGCTTTTGTGCGATTTTTTCAAAATCGCCTCCATGAGTCAAAATATGATATAAAGAATCTGCTTTTGTTTGAGCATTGATACTATCCTGAGAGCTGGGAGAATTGCTGATTTTTATATATCTGTATTTTCGAATCGGATCACGTTTAAAAGTTTCGTAGTTTTCTTTGTAGTATTTTTCAATCTCTTCAGATTCAACTGCTAAGTTGCCTGAAGGTTTTAGATCAAAAGAAATGACTTTTCCATCTGCTTTATTATTTGCTTTTTTCCATTCACGGTAAATGCTGTCTGTGTTTACTTTCGCACCTGCTTTTATAGAAGAAAATAATTTGTCATAACGATACTGATCACGAACTACATCCAGTACATTCTTTTTAAACTCAGGTGTTTTTTCCATTGCAATTTTGAATTTGTTTTTATCAAACTTATTATTTGTCTGTAAGTCTTTGATTGATTTAACTGCTTGAGGAGGATTTTTTAAGGTATGATTATAAAGTTCATCGTCAGATGGATTGATTTTTCTTTTCATTATTTCTTCATCATAAATCTGACGTGCAACCAGTTCTTCCCAACACTGATTGTTTAATTCCTTTTTTTTGTCATCAGTCAGTTTAACGCCTTGTTTTTGCCAGTATTGATAATAGTTGTTTAAAATGCTGTTATATTCTTCATAAGTGTAGGTCTTTGAGCCTATTCTACCGGCAATTTCTCCGTTTCTTTCTTTTTGAGCAAACAATCCGCTAATAAAGCAAATTGTAAGTGTGGTAGTAATAACCGTTTTGAAAATTCTCATATTTACCTTCTTTACTAGAAATTTGTCTTAGTTATTCTGTATTAAGTATATTTGTCAAGTAAAAAGTCTAAAATTTGAAAAAACTCTCATTATTTGCGTTGACTTTTTGATTTTTTAAAATTATCTTGTCTTTAGAATCATCATTTAACAATAAGTGAATGACTGAACATATTAAAAGGAGTTGATGATGGACCAGCTGGATTTAGTGCTATGTAGTCCACATTTGATGGAGAAGTTAATACCCTCATTTGAAAAACAAATTGAAGAAATTATTTCTGGTGTCGATGCCACAGATAAAGTAAAAGAAGGTGCTTTAAATGCTTTAATTATTTATAATCATGTCCCACCTCAAACTCATCAATATCCAGACTTCTGGAAGTTATATCAAATTAATGCAGAACAATTAAATTTCGCAATTCAGGGAACTGTAACTCTTAGGCAGTTAGTCAACGGGATACCTATCCCCATATTTTTAAGGAATACAAAAGGGCAGTTTATCGGTTGTAATCCTGACTTTACTGATTTTATGGGGATAGAAGAACATGAGCTGATAGGAAAAACAGTATATGAAATTGTTCCTTATGAACAGGCAAAAGAATACGATCAACGGGATAAAGAGCTGATTGAGAGACCTCATATTCAGATATATGAAGGAAAAATAACGCGAAAAAACGGAGAAACCCTGGATGTTATTTTTCGAAAAACCATTATACTTGATACAAAACAACAGGCAAGTGCAATAGTCGGTGTTATTATTGATATTTCAAAACGAAAGAAGATTGAACAATCTAATTGGGAATATCGTAACAAACTGGAAGATATGGTGTTAGAACGAACATCTAATCTGTACAAAGCAAACTCGCAGTTAAAAAATGAAATTGAACTTAGAAAACAATCAGAGATTGCACTCAGAGAATCTGAAGAATTATTTAAAACGATCTTTAACTCTACTTATGATGGCATTATTCTACACGATACAGGAGGTAACATCGTTGATGTAAACGACCGCTTTCTGGAAATGTTTAAAGTAAACAAACATGAGCTTCGTGAGTATCGTATTTTTATAGATTTTTCCTCGCCGGTAAATAATCAGGAAGATATACTTCGAATTTGGGATAGGGTGTTAGATGGAGAGAGTCAGCTGTTTGAATGGCGTGTTAAACTTCCTAAAGGAGATTATTCATTTGATACAGAAGTCTTTTTACAAAAAATAGAAATTGGGGACAGGTCGCTTATCTCTGCAAATATCAGAGATATCAGTGAAAGAAAAGCCGTTGAAAAATTACTTTTAAAAGAACATAGAAAAGTCAAAATAGCATTAAAGCATGAAATGTTGCTTTCAACAATTGCTACAATTCTGAATTCTACTGATAAGTTTTTTGATGTTCTGGACAATCTGCTGAATATCATTGAAACTACAATGCATTT
>JAKQQL010000489.1:0-13490 GCA_029564175.1 Candidatus Cloacimonadota bacterium | reverse complement strand
TTTAGAAAAATTAGCTAAAGTATCTAATTGAAATATATCATTAACATCATTAGAAAAATAATCCATAGGACCTAAAGCACTAATCTTCCATAAACCATCTTTATAGTTATTTTTATACTGTCCGTCAATTTTCAAATCTTTATCATCTACTTTAAAAAACCCATGAAAAATTCTTTCGGATTTCTCATTTTCATAATATTGATAACTAACTTTATTGAATATACAACCGTGATTAGAATTATCGATAATACTATCTTGTTCATCTTCAGAATAGACTCCTTGATAAACTAAAATATTCTGTGATATTCCAAAAACTGGAAAAAAAAGTATTAGAGTTGTAATTAAAAACTCACGCATAAAAAACTCCTTATTTTTATTTTTTGCCGCCACGGACGGCGGCTTGTTTTTAATCCAAAAAAAGGCGGTGCGATTTCAGATAACGTTCCCGGCGTATGCGACGTTTTCACCGTAGCGTAGCGGAGGTGAAAATGTGGCGAAGCCCAAGCGAACGCAGAGAGCGCAGCGCATTACGCCGTGTTATATGAAGGCGGCGCGCTTACCTACAAAAAAGCGGGCGAATACAGGACGTATGAGCCCGATGTCAGAATATTCATTTATTATATCATGCAACAAAGATAATCACAATAATTGAAATATTATCAGAAGAATATTTCTCTATTGAATAATTATACAATTTTTTACATAATACGAGAATATCTGATTTATTTTGGTCAATTAAATCTTCAAACTCATCGTAATAATTTACCATATCAATATCTGTTAAGCCGTCACTGCAAATAATCAAAAGATCATTAACTCTTATATGACCTGTCAAATCATAGATATCAATCATTATATCATCTCTACCGCCGCCAATACTGCTGACGATTATATTTTTTGAAACATCCAGGTCTGTCTGTTCTTTAAGCGTATGATCCCTGGTCTTCTGCTGAAGATACCCATCTCTGAAAAGATATACCCGGGAGTCGCCAACATTATACAGTAAAAAATTTTCTGAGTTAACCAAAGCTCCTGTAAGAGTTGAACCCATTCCTTTGTTTCCTGCAGTTTCACCATAGAGATTTACTTCTGAATGTATCTGTGCTATGACTTCTTTAAGCTTCTCCGGATTTTTAATAAGCTCTCTGCTCTCTGCAGCAAAGGCATCTCTAAGTTTTTCAAGAGTAATTCGGCTCGCGACTTCGCCAGCTTCATGTCCACCCATTCCATCAGCAACCGAGAGCCAAACAGGCTGATTAGTTATATCTTTTTCCATAATGGAATCCATCATATAATGATCTTCAAAATTGATCAGCAGATCATCAATTAGAATAGAATCCTCATTGGCTTCCCTTACGGTTCCCTTTCCTGTTATCGCGTAATAGTTAATTTTCATTTACTGTAAACTCCTGATCCGCGATTATTATTTTATCCCCTTTCTTTATCTGTACGCCTTTTAACGGTTCAATTATCTGTCCGTTGACCTTGGTTTTATTTGTTGAATCCTGATCTGTTATAAACCATTTATTGTCAGATAATGTTATTTCAGCGTGTTTGCCAGATATATACTTGAATCCGGCTAAAAAAGCCGCATGAGTTCCAACGCTTTTACCGAGGTGATCACCGCTGTTTATTTTAAGAAGAGTACCGCCTGAATGTATTAAAATGAGACTGCCTGCACCATCAACGTCATTAAGATCCATTCTCGTGGTTGCTCTCTGATCTTTATTCTGAACCTGAACAGGCTGCGTTGAAGAAGGCTGCTGAGGAGGAACAAGAGTAACAGTTTCACTTTTACCTACAGGTTCCATACGCTGACCATCTTTAGGGCAGAATTTAACCCCGCCGAGAGTCCCGCATTTCGGGCATTTCAGAATTTGCGTGCCGCACTGATCGCAATATTTTGAATCATCATCTATTTCATTTTTGCATGTTTTAACAGGACAAATCATATGAGATCTTCCGCTTCAAATGTGTTTAGAACAGGATCATCCTGTTCAATATTCACAATCTCAGTTATTCTACTGGATTGCTGCTGGAGAGTTGACTCAAAAAGATTTCTAACAGTTCTACCGTTGGCAAAATTCTTTTCACGTTTATTATAAATATCATTTAGTCGCTGTTTAAGCTTTTCTGAAAAATTTGGCGTCATATTCATTTTTCGTAATTTAACCATACTCTCAAAAATAGCATAAAGCTCTTCCGGTTTGTAGTCTTCAAAGTCTATCTTTCTTGGAAAACGGGAGGTCAGGCCTGGATTGCTTTCAAGAAACCTGTTCATATCATTGATATAGCCTGCGGCAATAACAATGAATCTGCCCCTGTCATCCTCCATTCGTTTAAGAAGAGTATCAACAGCTTCTTTGCCGAAATCATTGCCCGCCTGTGCAGGGACGAGAGCGTAGGCTTCATCTATAAATAGTACCCCCCCCATTGCCTCATTTATAGCTTGAGTGGTCTTTTGAGCGGTTTCGCCTACATACTGGCCCACAAGGCCGCCCCGGTCTTTTTCAACGAGATGCCCCTTTGAGAGAAGCCCCATCTCTTTGAATATAGTTGAAATGATTCTGCCCACTGTTGTTTTACCCGTACCGGGATTACCGGTAAAGATATAGTGCAGAGTCATATTCGCGGCGGAGAGTTCTCCTTTATTCCTGAGTTTTTCAGCTTGAAGATAGTTAATAAGCTGGCTTACTTCTTTTTTGACAGCAGAAAGACCAATTAGACTGTTAAGCTGATCAAGGGCTTTTTCAAGAGAACCCTCATCTTTTTTAAGCACAGGGAAATCTTCGGCTTCAATTATTGAATACAATGAGTTATTAATTTCTTTCTGCTCAGCTATAAGACGCGAAAGCCTCATTGACTGAGTTTGCAATATCTGCTCAAAGAGATTCCGGATATCCCTTCCGTTTCCGAAGTTTTCACCTCTGTTTTCATACATATATTTACAATGCTGCTTTAAAGACTCACTGGCTTTTTCAGAAAGTTTATAACCTTTACCCCCGGCGATCATATGAAAAATCTTTTCCAGTTCGTCAGGCTTGTAGTCTTCAAAATGGAATTTCTTCGTAAACCTGCTGGGTAGCCCTGGATTCGATTTAAGAAACCTTTCCATTTCTTTCTGATATCCCGCAGCCATTACAATATATTTACCTTTATCATCCTCCATGCTTTTCATAAGAGTATCGATTGCTTCCAGGCTGAAACTGTCTGTCTGGCCTTCAGGTGTAAGAGTGTAGGCTTCATCTATAAAAAGCACCCCTCCCATTGCCTGGTCAATTACAGACTTTACTTTTTTAGGAGTTGAGCCTACATACTGACCTACCAGACCCGCTTTATCAACTTCAATAATATGGTCTGATGGTAGTATGCCGATGCTTTTAAACAGACCCGCGATAATACGGGCAACTGTTGTTTTCCCCGTGCCGGGATTTCCGGTAAACACCATGTGTGGTGCTATACTTGTCTTCCTGCCTTCTATTTCTTCTCGTTTACGCTGAATATTAACAAAGGAAATAAGATCACGAACTTCATTCTTAATATTTTCCATACCCACAAGATTATCAAGACTGGCCATTATCTCTTCCATCGAAGCAGTCTTCTGTAATTCATAGGATATATCTTCCGGGGTAATCAGATTGAGAGCCTCAGGAACTCTTTGTTCTGCGGTAAGATTGGAAAGCCGTGCCGCGAGTTCCTGAGTGGTGGCTTCAAAAAGATTTCTGACCGTTCTGCCGTTTGCGAATCTTTTGTCGCGTTTCTCAAATATTTCCTTTAAAACCATTTTCAGTTTTTCTGATGCTTCTTCAGATACAACATAACCTGAGCTTTCAGCCATAATCATAAATATTCTATATAGCTCTTCAGGCTTGTAGTCTTCAAGATGGAAAAAATGAGTAAACCTGCTTTTTAGACCGGGGTTGGCGGATATAAATCTCTGCATCTCATCTTCGTAACCTGCCGCTATTACAACAAATTTTCCCCGGTCATCCTCCATTCTCTTCATCAAAGCTTCGATAGCTTCCTGACCAAAAGTATCTTTGGCACCATCCTCACCGGCAAGAGCGTAAGCTTCATCAACAAGAAGAACACCGCCCATAGCGTCATCACAGTATTTATTTACATTTGGTGCGGTCTGCCCTACATACTGTGCCACAAGTTTACTTCTGTCTGTTTCAATAAGATGACCACCGGGGAGAAGCCCTATAGACCTGAAAAGTTCACCGAGAATACGTGCTACTGTTGTTTTTCCAGTTCCGGGATTTCCTGTAAATACGATATGAATGCCTATTTTCGCGCCCTTCATGCCCGCCTTCAGCTGTTCCTGCTGTATGTTAATTGATTGAGCGAGCTTTTTAATCTCTTTTTTTACTTCATCAAGACCAACCAGATTTTCCATTGAAGATATAATCTCATCAGGACTTTTACGTTTCATGCCTTCATCCGGTATGTCCTCTGATATTATTTGAGAAAGTTCATCGTTAGACAGGTTCCCTGATTCAGTAAGCCGATTGCTTTGTAGATTCATTATTTCAGGTATAATTTTTCTTTCAACCAGCCACCCGTTTTTAAATTCGCTTTTACCTGAATAAACCAAAGACCTTAAATAATCTCTTAATTTCTCAGCAGCCGCATCATCAACTTTATAACTGTAAGTTTCAAGTTTCAACAAAGTTATCTGGTGTATCTCTTCCGCTGAATAATCAGTGAAATTAAAAAATATGCCTATACGCTGCTTTTCCTCTCTGTTTTCGTCAAAGTATTTATCAAGAGGTTCTTTGATTCCAGCAAGAATTATAATAATATCATCACCGGCAGTATCAAGAGACCTTATGATTGTTGAAATTGCATCTGTCTTTTTATGGACTTCATCGAAAAAGAGAATGCCGCCTCTGGCTTTTTCTATCCATTTTTTAACCGTACCCGGCAGGTTCTGTCCCTCTCGGTTCATCATCTCATAGTCGATTTCAAGAAGAGTACCGGTTGAAATCGCGCCGATTTTTTTAAACTCTTGGGCAAAGTAACGGGCTACAAGGGTTTTTCCTGTTCCTGTTCGTCCTTTAAACACAGAGTGAAGATACAGCGGATTAACAGGCATGCCCTTACTTTTTCGTTCATTGTGTATTTTAACTCTGTTTACGATCTGAGTTATGTTATTTTTAACGTGGTCAAGCCCGACAATTCCAGTAAGAGTAATTTGGGCGTTAGATTTTGGTTTAGAGTCTAATGTCGCCTGAACTGGTTTTCCGCACTCTTTACAGAATTTAGCGTTCAAGCGGTTCTGTTTTCCACAGCTACCACAAATAACTGATTTATTTGAGGTCTGCTGCCGTTGCTGTTGTTGACTCTGATCTTGTGTATCCATGTTTACACCTGTTATTGTTTGATAAATATTTCTTGCCAGTATTCGGCTGATTCCATGTAGCCGTTCATTGTGTCGCTATTTTGATTAACTGATGCCAAGTATTTAACAGGTACATTATAATAATTGGGTCTGATCCAAATAGTTCTCATGTTTATTGTTCGTACCATGAACACATTTCCGTCCCATGAACCGCATAATGAATCAACCCTTTCAAGCTCGGGTTGTATCCAGTGTATATTACCTCTAACAGATGTACCATTAAGGTTAATTTTCATAATACCACTTACTCGACCGCTTGTTGTTATCCACACCCCTTCAACTCTTCGTTTATACTGTTCATTTTTTTGTTTTTCCTTGGCCATTCTTTCTTTCTCTTCTTGCACTTGTATAATTTCATTAATTCTATCCTTCTCAGCCTTGATATAACCCCGAAGTTTTTCAACTGACTTCTTTAACAGTTTCATCTCTTCAGGCTTGATCGTTTTAACTTTAATTATTCCTGATGGGTAAAACTCTTCAATTCTTTTCTCCCTTTCATTGAAGTACTCTCTTTCTCGAAGAAGAATGATCCGCTGGCGCTTTTTCTCCTGTTCCTTCTGCATTACGGGGGTAAGACAGTTATTCAATTCATGTATTATTAACGCTGCATCGGCTTCTGTCATTTCCTGTATTTCAATTTTTTCTGTATCTATACTTATAAAATTTTTAGCTGTTTCAGTCAGAGGTTCACCGCAATCAGAGCAGAAATCAGTATATTGAATTATGTTACACTTAGGGCACATAATACCATCAGAGTTTGCACCGCAGAATTCACAATAAACGCCTGATAGTTTTTCTCCGCAAACAGGACACTTTTTGGTCTTATTTTGGAGATTAGAACCGCATTGTTCGCAGTATAGGGTTTCAGGCTCATTCATATAGCCGCATTCAGCACACTCGAGATGGTCTGTTTGCTGTTGCTGTTGTTGCTCAATACGTTGTTCATGTTGTTTTTCTTTTCCCTGCATATATTACCATTTATTAATAATTTCATTTAGTATTATGTTTATTGCAAATATAGTCATCATGCATGATGACTAATATTTATGAAAAAAATATTGTAGCAGCGAATCCAAGAATACCGAATATGAGCCCGTAAATACCTACTTTATATGAAACACGTACAGCATCATTTAGGTGATTGTAATAGAACATATGACGATACAATATTTGATTCCCCTTTATTATTTTAATTGTTTCACCAGTCTTTAAATTTAATTGACTAAGGGAAGTGAAACTCATTAATGCTTTATCTTTATCTAAACCAAAGTTACTTGCTCCAAATATTTTTTTGTAAATAGAATAATTTGAATTACATTTCTGAACTTTTATTACTCTGTTTTTCCAGGGTTTATGTGTAGTAATTATGTTAACATGTGGATTTATATTACTAATAACGCTATTATTCAGATAGATAAGATCATCTGATAATATTTGATTTCTAATATTAATTAATTTTTTATCATTTGGTACTAACACTTTTAATTCCATGTAAACCTCCGAATTTTTAAATGCCATTAATGTATTTATGTAAAAAATATATTTGCCCGTTATTAATTCCTATATTTATGAAGGAATAATAACGGGCAAATATCATGTTATGCTATTGGGATTATGGTGTAACAGTAATCTCTTCATCCTTATTTGTTTCCATCCTTGCAATTACAAATACTTCCGATTTTCTATCAAGAGAGTGAAGTGAATCGAGAGAATATAAAAGTTGCAAGTAGGGTATACCCACCATACAGTTAAATAGTATTGAATATAATATTCTTTTTACCGCCTTATTTAGTGAAATCCCGCTATATAATGAATCTTTGAGCAATGAACCATTTGCGTCTATTTCAAAATAATTTAGACCAAAAAACCACATACCTAACGTTCGAGAAAAAAACAACATTGAAATAAATTTATATAAATAATAATAAATTGGCATAAACCAAATTAAGATTCGTGCGCTGGGATAATTTTTTAAAAATTCATTCCCGGGTGATAGCAATATGAATAGTAGACTAAAAATTGACAAATCTATTAATACCGCAAATAATCTCATACTCCATGGAGCGCTATGGTAAGTTATCATTTTACTTCCTCCTTCATGTTTTTATAGACAGTTATTACCTGAGAAAATTTTTGATCAGAAAGTATTGCACTATTCAAAAGATTTAAACCAGATAAAACTTTATAATACTTATCAGCAATAGGTTTATTGTTTGTTTCAACAGCCGTATTCAATATACTGGTATATATATCCAGTCTTTCTTGAAGATTATACACGTCATTATTATGTATTTTCGAAAAAGATTCTTCTAATCTAACAGCTTTATTCAAATCTTTATCTACAATTGACTTTTTAATTGAAGTAATGGTGTCATAAGAAGTACTTCCAAAAGTAAACAAATAAGGCGGGAAAATAAGAAGTAAAATTGTCGCAACAAAAGCACCTGCCCCGGAAAGAATATTTCTCATCGGATATTTTTTTAAGGAACCTTCAATGACTGTTAATGATGTGTCCCTTTTCCCTTCTAATCGAACTCGAGCAATATTAAAATCCCCTTTCTTTAAAAACCTCAATTCTCGCTGAGCAATTTTTTTTATGTGAGGAATTCTTTTTTCATCTATACCCACTATTGCGATAAATTTTGTAAAAAAAAGTTCTTCACTCTGATCAACCTCCTCATCAACATTTATAGCCATCCAGGCGATCATTGCAGCAAGTTCTTTTTCATAAAAATCTCGTAGTTCAAGTTCAATATCCGATAAAGATACTTTATTTTCCTTGAATAACAAATCGAGCGCGGTTTTTTCATTCGGCGCAATTTCAAGTGAGTTCGCAAATATGTTAAACAAATTTTCTTCATGCGGTGTTATTTTACCATCCATCCATAGGACCAGTGAAACAATCCGCATGAGAAAAAAATTAGATTTCATAATCTGTTTTTTTTGCAATGGATAAAAGACAGAGCGTTTAGCCAGCTTTTGAACCATTTTTTCATCCTGTTTTAAAAGGGATTCTATTTTACTTAAATTATTGATATAAACAAGATCAGACTGTAGATCAACAATAACAAGATAATCTTCATCTCTGTATTCATATTCAACTTCAATATATTCGTACTGTTTGACTGTGACATTTGTTTTCAGATGATCGTTTAGCTGACTTTTCCCTGACTCTCTAAGATCAGTTTTGTTAAAAATATCTCGAACATATTCATCATATTCCTCAGGTATATCTTTCAGAACATTGTCATCATTATAATTTCCCTTATTGAACAATAAATCATTATAGATTACCTTATTTGCTATCTCCTTTGTATCACCTTTGGGTGTGAATTTACCCTTCTCTTTGAATAGCTGACTATAGTATTCAGAAGAGTATTTATCTTCAAAATAATAAAAGGATTGCAGCTTGCCATGCCCTTCACAATTAGAACATACCAGATAACCGTGGCCATTGCATGTTCTGCATTGGACTTTTCCACTGCCACGACATGTCCCGCATTTAATTATGCCACTGCCACCGCATTTAACACACCTTTGGCTGCCGCGCCCACCACAACTTCTACAGGTTACAGAAATCGAGCGCCCTGCAGCAGAGTTATATTCATCATAGCAACCTCTTCCTCCACAACGAGAACAATTCTGAGTACCGCTCCCACTGCACCCGCCTGCAAACAACAACCCGGGAGGGGGGCAAGTAACTTGGCCCGAACCATTACATTCTCCGCAAATCAATTCACCATGGCCGTTGCAGGTATGACATTGTATTTTTCCCTGGCCGCCGCAGGTATCGCATATAACAGTTTCTACTGAAGCGAGAATTACTTTTGGTTCTGTTGTATGGTTTTTAAAAGCGGATGGGGCTTCGTCATAAGGAAATGCGGACAAATCTATTTCACTTTTCCCAACAGCAAACCCCTGGGGATTTTTATAGGGTGTGCCAGCTACAGTTGTATTGTTTAGTGACCGTTGTATGTCAAGGGATTCAATTTCGATAATATATGGATTATATTTCTTAATTGATTCAATTTCCATATATTCAGCAAAATTCTTTATTGAAAGATTATTTTTATCAATAAAGGCATTTACTCTTTCCCGTATTTCTGATTCATTTAATAAACCGTCATTAATCTGTTTGTTGTCATTATCACCGATATTTGTGTTATTATTTAAATTTTCCATATTAGACATCCTCTCTGTTTAATTATTTAATCAATTTTCTGAATAACTGAAGGTCTAAAATAGTAATACGTATCATTACTCTTGTAAATGTACCCCACCAAAGATTTGTCTGCCATTGCTTTATTCGCACAATCATCCTTTAATTTAAATAGACCTGGATAATCGGTTATTTCAGAAATGCAGGTTAAATCTTTTTCATTCATTTTAAATTCTATTTGAGGATCAAACCAAATAGAGAACAATTGAATATATGTTTTGTTTCTATAATTTTTTATTTGAGTTTTTAAATAATTTTCACCTATTATAGTTTTTATGCTATCCATATTACCGAATTGTTCAAGAAAAACTTTATACATAACATAATATTTCCCCGGGTCAAACTGAACAAGTTTCTTAAACGGATCAATCACGTCGCTTTTTAATGAATATGAAGAATTTAATTTTTCTCGAATTTGATTTTCCTTTTTTTCATATAATTTCTCATAATATTTATTTAGATTTCTATTCTTATACATGACTTCCGGAGTTGTATATGGGTATACTTTCTTGTATAATTCACTGATGTATACATTTCGTGTGTTTATGAACCAGTTTTGATAACCTTTATCATATAAAAGGTTATTAATTGGAGGGTTAGATTCTATTTTGTTAAATATTTGATAAGTAACATCCTTAGCTTCATTAAATAATCTTTTTTTATATAATTCATACGATAATAGTAATAATTTATCAGTTAAAAACAGGTAATTACTATGACTTATAGAACTATCCTTAATCATTTCGTAAGCTTTAGTTGGATCTTCGCTCAATTGAATAATAAATGGAATGTAGTTTTCTGATACAATTTTACCTGCAATACTTTGATATAAAGCTAATTCTGCTTTCGCTCTGATAATGTCACCTTTTGCAATTAATAATTCCATTCTATTTATCTTATCATTATTATCAAGTCTCTTGATTTGAAAGTAGCTGATCAGCATAGTAATAACCATGATAACCATTAAGACAATGCCAATAAATTGTTTATTGAATGAAGTTCCAATATAATTATTTTTTTCAAAAAATCCCTTATTGTCTGTTTTAGCCTTTTTATCATCAGGTATCTTTTGATTTGAAGAATCTTGCATTGCATCAGCAGATTTATTATCAATAGATACATTATTATCTGCATCTAAAGCATTAATATCATTGTTTTTAGTGGTAACGAGCCCTGCAATAAAGTTAGAATGCATATTATTCACAAAGAATGCAAGAATGAAATTTATGATTAAGAACAATGGTAGAAATTGAGCAAGCACCAACGACACAACTAAATAAATAAAACCTTTACCAATTAATTTTTTATAGAAAAACCATATAAACCCTAAAAAGAAGAAAGGCCATGAAAATCCCTGGTAGACTTTGATGTTTGAGGAATACTTGTCAACATAGTATTCACCGGCTAATTTACTCATTACAGAACCTCCAATTACTTTTTTATACAATATATTTGTTTTGACATATGCCCTTTAGTTATTGTAACTTTTTCGTATTCACCTTTAATTACTTTCATAAAATTTGAATATGATTGAGCAATGTCTTTACTGTGCCATACTGAAAATTTTTCTTCACCTGCATGATCTTTGAACCATATTGAGCCTAATGATTCAACATCTCTTAATTCTTGTAAAATTTCGTTTTTAATTTTTTCATCTTTAACTTCGTATAAATCATTAATTGTATTAATTCCGTTAAAACTATTAACCAAAGACTTGATGTCTCTGTTGTTGCAGTGATAAATTAATATATTTAAAAAATGATTATCTGATTTTGTTACTTCTGATAATTCATTTATTAATGATTTCAATTCAAATAAATTATATGCATCACACCATGCATTAAAACGGCTTAATTTATTTCTTAATTGAGGTAGCCATTTTTCTGGAAATTGTTTTAAGCTTAATCCCATGTCTTCGGTTGATTTGATTGATATTTTTTGATCTAAGTTAAATGATATTTCCTCATCATTTATCAAATAAAATAAATAATAAACTCCATAGGCCTGTTCTTCCTCAGAGGAAGAATAATTTTCCTGTATGTCTCCAACCTTCATTGCCAAATCCTGATTAAATTGTGACAACCACCCTGTTATTATGCCACGGTATAGATATTTTTTACTTATGCTAATATCATTCAATAATAGATTAGCCAATTCATTTAATGATTTAATAATTGTTTCTCCAAATTTAAAATGAGGTATATTCATAACATATTTTTCAGTAAAGATATCGACAGATTCACCTTTTAACCAGCGTGATACTTCATTATATCCCCATCTTTTATCATGCCTTACAGTAATAAGGCCCCTTATGAGTTTCTGAAACTGCGGGCTAATTTTCTTAGCTTCTGGTCTGGTTAAAATATCATCGGCAACACGGCCTTCAATTGTGTCTCTCATTATATGCAGTGGGTTTCTTCCAGCGAAAGGGTTGATCACGGTGAGAAGTTCATAAACAGTTATGCCCAGAGCGTAATAATCAACCTCTGGGCCGATGAGAATTTTTGCTTTGTTGTCATCTTTTGCTATGCCATAAAGTTCAGGTGCCGCATAACCTTCTGACAGCGCAAGCGTAGAAGTCATACGTTTACTCATGCCGCCGTCTACATCGAGTTCAGAGGATATACCAAAATCCCCAATCAATATATCACTGCCATCAGCATTTTTATAAAAAATATTACCCGATTTTATGTCTCTGTGTATGATACCCTCTTTGTGAAGGAAAAGAAAGGCATTGATGGTCTCGTCAATTATCTGTTTGACAGCATTCTCTGACATTGGAAGATATTTGAAGCTTCCGTCAGGGTTTTTATCTGCAAGAGTGCCTCCTTCGGCATATTCCATAATTTCATAGAACCTGCCGTTGTGAGTGCCGTATTCATACAGGGTTATTATATCCGGATGGTCAATATTGTGAAATTTTAAAAGAATATCTTCTTTGGGTTTGAAATTAGCATGATAGTATTTAATGATAGCTTTAATTCCATCTTTTTGTGCTAAAAATATCTCAGCTTCGCCTGTACTTGCAGAGATAAGAGACTTTACCTCATAGCCTTTAATCACTTCACCTGCTTTCAATGAACCGGTGAAAGGCAAAGACTGAGAATCATATGGTGATTTAATATTATCTAATTTCTCGGTTTTATTCACTGATGGCATGTTCATTTTTTCAGTTTTTTGCTTATTGTTGTTCATAAAAACCTCTAATATGGTGTTTTATATTCAATTATTTATATTATGTCCAGTCTTTTATGCTATTTTAACTTTTTCAACAAGCCATACTTACTGTAAATAATAAGCTATTTTTCTCGTTACTAATTACTTATCTAAATGTTTAATCAGCTTAAGGGCGGCCAGGAAGGTCGCATCACTTCAATAAGTCCGAACCAGTTAAGCGCGCCGCTTTCATATAACGTTCCGCGGCTATATGAAGTTTTTGCGGAACGCAGTGGAGCAAAAATTTGGGTGAAGCGAAGCGGAACCATATAGCCGCTGTTATAGGCTGTACCGCGCCATCTTCAGTTTCAATATTCTAAAAATCCCCACGCCCCTCTTCCGCCGGAGCACAGGACGTGCGTAGGCGGTTTCTTTTATAAACCAATTTGATTACCCACTTGACTTTGCACCAATGTGTCAAAAATAAATTCCTTATATCGCCTTTGGAAGTCTTTGTCTTCGGTAAATTTTTTGAATACCTCAGTTTGGCTAAATAAAAATTGCTGCATTACCTCTTCAAGTTTTTTATCTGTACTAATCTTTGCGTTTTGGCGATCGGAGTATTTAATCGCATCCATTATTTCTTTATTGGCTTTCATTTCAGCAGGTAATTGCTCTGTTAATATTTTCCTTACTTTATCTTTATCGGAC
>JAKQQL010000488.1:0-1390 GCA_029564175.1 Candidatus Cloacimonadota bacterium | reverse complement strand
TCAAAGAGTGCGGGAAGACTATGACATTTGGTTTTGAAATTATGTTCGAGTGTTGTTTTCATTGTCTGTGTGTTTATTACTTATACGAATTTCAATTAAAATTGTTTCAGATTAGTAAAGAAATTCTTTCCAAAAGTCTTTACGGAAAGTAGCAATTGCTTTATTTTTATAACGGTGCTGATAAACACCATCAACATTTAACATCATTTTAATAAAGTCAGGATGTAACATTGCTTTTTGAATAAAAGGAAGATTTTTAGGTTCATCAACAATTCCACCTGCCCATTCAGTTAAACCAAATTCACCATTATTATCTATAATTGGTGAACTTGCACCACCTGTACTCCAAATAACCTTTGGTATTCCAAAATGTCCATTTTTATTTGTGTTTGAATATGCTAATGTATAACTTCCGTCTTTAAATGTATATTTAATAACAGGATATTTAAACACATCTGTTTGCTCTTTTGAAATATGGTCTCTTTGGTTATGATATGAACTATCACAAATCATATTAACAGTTTCTTCACCATCTTTGGCTACTATTTTTTCAAACATTTCGTACATTCCATTTGGAATATATTTCAATTTAGAAATATCGACACGTTCAATTGTACCATCCGTACATTTGATTTTGGTGAACATTGTGTTTGGTACATTATGAAGACAATAATAATCATAAGCGGTTTGGACACCAAATGTTTTAACACCATCATTCATGTTATGAATTTCAAGATAAATTATTTGTTTTTCTTGAAGAAGATTTTTTATATATGTTTGTTTACCTTTAACAATTCTCCATTGTGGTGGATGAACTGCAACAAGATAACCACCTTCAATAAGTTGATTCATTGTTTTTACAACAAACTTATCCCATAATATACCATTTCCTCTACTTCCAGTAGCATCATTATAAGGTGGATTCATCACAATAACATCAAACTTCTCAACGCCCCAAAACTTCATGTGTCTGTTGAAATCTTCTGACAGATAACTGCCATTGAAAACATTAAGAGCATATTTGTCTTCGGGGTCAAAAGCGTACATATACAGGAAGATATTCTTTGACTGTAATTCACAGGCAAAAATCATGTTTTCCATGATATGTTTGTAACGGAGTTCAGCATCAGGTTGAAATGTTTCCAGTCCTTTCATCAGTCGTTTAACAACAACTGAAAAGAAAGTACCAACACCATTGCAAGGGTCTAACCATTTTAGATTAGGATTTGTCCAGACTTCATAAGGAAGGGTGTCGAGCATTTCTTCAACCAGTTCAATAGGTGTCATAACTTCACCCATCGTTTTAACCTCAACATCAGATACTTTCACATACTGACGGAGCATCTGAACAAGACTGCTGATATGCTTATATTCACTTGTTTTGTTATTG
>JAKQQL010000487.1:0-4883 GCA_029564175.1 Candidatus Cloacimonadota bacterium | reverse complement strand
GGTTTATGAAAAATCTGGAAAAAATAAATCAAAAGAATGGGAAAATTCATGTTTTTACTTTATGTTCAAACTGTGAGCAAAGAGCAGTGGCTGTCAATGATCAAAAAGAGCCATTTATCATTATTTAAATCCCTGATTAGTCTGCTGTGAAAAAGTGATGCTATGGAATATGGCGAAACAAAAGTCAGGACATGTAGGGGAAAAAACAAAGGAAATGACCTTCTTCTTCGGAAGAAGGGTTTCTTTTTAATGAATAATCAAAAAAAATATTGACAAATATATTCTGAATTAGTAAAAATGTAACTTTAAGAAATCAGGGTTCCTATTGGAGGTCTTATGAATTCGAAATCGAATGAGAGAGAACTGTTATGCAACATTAAAGCAGTCAGAGATTATTTAAAAAGCAAGACATCAAAATCATCCGTTTTTTCTTCTGTTATCAATAAACTAAAAAAAATTACAGAGGATATAGAAAATGAAAAAGTTGAGATTGCACTTGTAGGAATCACCAGCAGTGGAAAGTCCACTTTGATGAATGTGTTACTTGGAGAAGACCTGTTACCTGTTAAAGTACGACCCAGTTCATCTATTCAGGTCATATGTCAATATGGTGAAAATACATGTGCTGAAGTTTATTTTGAAAATAAAAATCATCCAGAAAGACACTATCAGAATATAAGAGAAATTTTAGAGAGTTTTGGAGATGAGACCGGAAATCAAAACAATATAAAAGGTGTTAAAGAAATCAGACTGTTTTCTTCAAAATACAAGTTAAAACATCACATTGTATTAGTAGATACTCCCGGACTGGATGCTTATGGTCAGGATAATCATGAATATATAACTCTGAAACTGGTTGTACCTGCGGTTCACATGGTTTTATTTTTAACCTCTATTAAAGCCTATTCGGATAATAAAAATTTAGAAATGATTGACAAGATAACTACTGATGAAAAACCTTTGTTAATCGTTCAGAACATGATTGATGCCATTGAGCCTAAAGAAGCTAAAAAAGGCATTCTCAAAACGAAAGATGAAGTGAGAGAAGAACATCGAAATAGAGTCTTTACTCTCCTGAAAAAAACAAGTAAAAAATCAGTACAGAAAGCAAAGATGGTCCAGGTGTCTGCCAAAACAGGTGAGAATTTGGAACTTTTGATTCATGAAATTGATAACCAGGTATCTGCGATTAGCCCAAAACGATTATCGATTATGCAAGATCAGTTTTTTTATGAGCTAAATGAACTTGAGAAAAAATTGAAAGAAGAAAAGACAGGTAATCATCAGAATAAAGAAAGAATAAAACAGTATCAACAAAAGAGAGACAAAATCGAGCAATTCTATGAAGAGTTTAGAAAATCATGCAATGATATCGCACAAATAATAGATAAGCAGGTTGAAACCGGTATTCAGGTTGTTCAAAAAATAGTTCGATACTATGGGTCAGATCCTCATATTCAGATTGATTCATCAGAAAAGTTAATCAATGCGATTAACTTAGTAAAAGACCCTGAACATTTTGATCAAGGTATGCAGAATGAGTTGGAAAGTCTTGCTCAACAAATGAACAATGGATCCGAGCGTTTTAAAAAACATCTGGATCAAAGTTATCAGCATATTGAGCAACTCTGTAATGAAATGAATGAACAACTACAATCCATTATTAAAAGAAACAGTATAGAGACTCACAGAACCCGGATTCTAATAGAAAAACGAACAGAGACAAGAACTGATTATAAATGGGTAGAGAAAAAAGGTGTTTTTAACAAATTTTTGAGATGGATAACGGATGATTCTAAGGGTTGGGAACAAATCCTTGACGAAAAGGATGTACTAATTTACTGTCTAAAAGATAGTTTATTTAGTGCTGTGAATGAACTAAACAAGTGGAGAAATTCTATGAAAAGTTCATTAGATCATTATATGGGACAGTATGATCATAGCTTTGCTTATTTTTTAAACAGGATTAATGATATGCTTAAGAGTGAAGAGAGTCATATAAAACTGAATACTAAAGAGATTGATGAGATATTAAACCGGATTAAAAAAACTGAGCGAATCAGTATTTTTATACCAATTGTTACTGATAAATCATCAGAAATTGATAAGAAAGAAAGTTTAGTTGAGCATGATATGGATGATTTGGGATCTCAAATCTATTTTCTTGCTAATTCTATTCGGTTTATACGTTTATCAGAGTATCGAAATCATATCCTTCGCCAGTTACACAAGCCTTGTGATATAGTGGTTTGGGGATGGGATGAACTATATCTCAATCGGTTTATGGATTTCTATTTCTCAGATGTCAGTAACAATAATATTGAAAAGGGTAATAGCAAAAAAAGGCTGATTCATGGAGAGCAATCTATTCATATAGTGAATGAACAGTATCTGAATTCAAATTCAGACTTGTATTTTAGTCAAAATATATGCCTTTTTATCATAATCAATGCGATACAGCCAGGTCACTCACTCAAAATATTAAGTCAATCCAGATTTAAACATTATCATCAATATCCTTATGTGATTGTTTTTGATTCTCTAAGTGAACATCTGTCAGAACGAATAAATGATGATAAAATGATGGAGGCATTTAAGGAATGTCTAAAAATTCCAGGAATATTAAATTTGCAAAAGCCTTTATCTTATATGGCTTCCCATCCGGATTTATACTACAGTGTTTTATTACATCTGATATTTAAAAACAAAGAGTGTAAATTTGATAATGCTACAGAAAAAACCAGATTACTAAAAGAAATGACTGAATGGATTGAAATGACGGAGGAGATGACTCACAAAACTGTTGAATATTTGGAAAAATTCAGAATGAAGGAGTAATTTTAATGGAAAAAATGATTGGTAAAATAGATAGAGAAACAAAAAAACATATTGATAATATTAGTGATATCATTGGAGCAAATATTAATAACGCCATAGAAAGAAATGAATCTATAAAAAAAATACCGGATTTATGCCATGATTTCAATGAGTTAAAAGTTAAAATTCAGGAAGAAATCATCGCTAAAATTGATGAACTAATGGATAGATTGGAAAAAATTGAAGGTTACTTAGTTGATGAAGACAATCATCAGTATTTAACTCAAGCTAAAGAAATCATTGAGCAAATTGGAAACAACTGGATAAATGAATAATTTTGGAGGTAGAAAATGGAAAAAGTCAGTACAAAATCAATGGAGATTGCTAATGCCATTAAGGAAAATCTGTTAAAGCCAATGTACAACGGATTAAAACAGGATAATCAACAGGTGAAAGATGCCTTGTTGTCAGAATTAAACAAAATGAACGTAAAGATTGAAAAAATACAAAAAGAGCAACAGGAATTTATCGAAGCCCTTCTCAATATTAAATGGGATGAATGATTATGAATGATAACCAATATTCCTCAATCGTTGAGGAGAATTTAGTGAAACCTGTGAGAAGCAGATTTGAGAAGATTGGTCATGAAATTAAAACACTCAGTTCTGAGCAGGAGAACCTTAAAGAAAAAATTATCATTCTGAATATCTGGGTAAAAGTACTTGCCGGAGTATGTGTTTTGAGTTTATTTTTGAATGTACTGCTTATCTTTAAAATTTTTTAAGAGGAGGCGATAATGAAAGACAAACTGATTCAATTTTTAAGAAACGAGACCTTTCATCAGTTAATTAGAAAGTATTGGCAGGAAAAGCAATCTGAAAATATACGGATTAGTCTCAATAAATATGTTGAAACGCTTAAACAAAAAGATTGTAAAATATCTGTTTTGGGTTCCCAAGGCAGTGGCAAAAGTACATTTCTGAATGCCTTATTGTTTGATGATACTATTTTACCTGTAGATGCAGATGAGACGACCTGTATCCCTGTTGAAATTCGGTACTCTGATGAGGCACAGCTTAAATCGACTGTATATTTTAAAAATGGGAAATCTCAGAATATCCCTGCAACAGAAGAGGATCTAAAACCTTTTGTTCATCAGGAAAGTAATCCTGATAATCAAAAAGAAGTTGATCGAATTGTAATTCATTGCAAGAACAAACTGTTAAAAAAGGGTTTGGTATTTGTTGATTTGCCCGGCGTTGGCAGTTTATCTCCAAATAATGCAAAAACGACATACAATTATATAACTGAATCCGCAGCAGCAATCTTTTTATTAAGGACAAATCCGCCTATAAATAAAACAGATAAGAATATGATTCAACTTACCTGGCCATTAATCAGTAAAACTTTTTTCGTTCAGAATCAATGGACAGACGAAAATAGTCATGAAGTAGAGGATGGTAAATCATATAATTTGGACAGATTAAAAGATTTGGCAAAGATATGTCATCTGTCTGATCGTGATATAGAAATTCATGTTGTCGGTGCATATGATGCATTAATCGGAAAAATCCGAAATGATCAAAAAAAGATTGATAAATCAAAAATTAACACATTTTTAGATAAAATTGTCTCTTTTTCTGAACAGTGGCAACAATCAATAATCGAGACTATTAAAGATAATACAAAGCGAATCATTCTGGATAGTATTGCTGTGATACAGGAAAGAGAACGAATTAAGAATATGAGTTACCAGGATGCTTTAAAAACAATTAAAGAAAAAGAACAGGGCTTTAAAAAAGGGTTTGAAGAGAATAAAAAAATAGCTGAGGATTGTTTTAAAATTATCTATGAAAAAAAGAAAACAATAAAAGAAGAGATTGAAAAATCTGTACATATCGCATATAGTCAGCTAAGAAACAATATCAGGGCTGATATTCAGAATGGGATAGTCTGTGGTGATATGTTGGCTAAAGCATTAAAAAATCATATCAATGAGCAAAATGATTATGTTTTCTACGAAATAAATCCATCGATAACTTCTTTATTGGAAGAAGTAAATAACA
>JAKQQL010000480.1:0-11912 GCA_029564175.1 Candidatus Cloacimonadota bacterium | reverse complement strand
CACTTTCGTATTTTTTGATGTTATCAGGTGAAACCCAGACATCAGCCAGATCAATAGCAAAGGGTTTGGTATAGAAATATTTTAAAAGGTAGGTATAACATTCTTCAGCACCACCTCCGTTGTTTCTTAAATCAAGAATCAGGTAGGGTTTCTCTTGTACAGAACTATCTACAGACTGGTAAAAAAGTTCTAATTCTTGTTTTAAACTTATGCTGAATGACGATATCCGCAGGTAATTTGTTGCAGAATCCAGCAGCCGGAATTCATATGGCTTTACATCTTCTGCTTCTTCTACACCTACCTTCGTAAATCCAAGTTCAGTAATTCTTCCTCTTTCAGGTTTGATTTTCATGTAAATATTCTGAAAGTTGAAAGCAAGTAACCCATAGTGAAGAGTAAAAGCGAACGTAATATCATCTTTTCTTTTGATATCCATTAGAACATGGCCTACGTCAAGCAAACTTGTTTTACGGAGTACAATTCCTTTGTAACTATCTCTCTTTGATTTTATAACGCCAAAGTATAAGCTTCCGCCATTGGTATAAATCCCTTCAATATCATTAATTGGCTTAGATTTAAGTTTTGCGACAAAAGCTGCGGTATCTATCCTGACTTTTTCGAAGGACTGGTAATTTTTTGTTTGTTTGTAATCATCAATTGAACGTTGAGAGTTGAGATCTATTGGTAGCCTTGCAATGTTTAAGTCAATACCGCTGTGATTATCTTTTAACAATAAAAAATAATCTTCAAGGTAGATGACGCAACGATCGATTGATTTTTCTTTTCTGGTTAAATCTGTTATGACCTTTACCTGTTTTCTGTAATTCTCATATTCTTCATAATTGCTTTTAATACTTTGAAAAGCAGGATTATTGTTCTCTATGTAATTTTTTATGTAAAGAAACTGTGATGAGCAATCACATTCCTGGGTTGATACTTTCAAACTTATTAGTGAGAAAAGTATAGCAAATCCTGAAAATTTTGTATTCATAATATTTGTACTTCAGAACTTGTGATTGTATTTATACCGCTGTCAACAGCCCTGAAAAATGGGGAGCTTGTGTTATCCGACCCAGAATCCCGTTAGAATCCCATACAACGTGCGACAGGGGCCAGCCCGCCTGACTGTTTTTTAAGTGTTGTTTATTAATTATTCTTGCATATCGTGCAACTATCCCGGTGGACACTTATTATTGATCCACAATCCGGGCAGGTTCTTTTCTTTAATTCAAGATCAAGGAACCTCGTCATTCCCTGTTCTTTGATTAATGCGAGATTTTGAAGAAGTCCGGTATTATATCCTGTCCGGTATCTTTTGTCAAGATCTTTCAATCTCCTGCATGGTATTTTATCACAGTCGTAGCAGAATCCTGATTTTGTCCCGGCAAGTGTCTGGCAGGTAGCTATCTTGCAGCGTTGACGAAAATTGGGCAATGGATCATCCAGATACCTGCAGTCAGGACATTTGTTCTTATCCCGAAGGTACGCATAACAAGTTCCACAATGAATTCCGCAAGGGGAAACAAGCCGGGGGTCAAGGAATGATGAATTTTTCATTTATACGGTTCTTATTACAAGGCACTTTATATTAGTTTCTAGTCCGGATAAGATCATCACTTGAGCGACAATCATTTATTACATTAATAAGGTCTTCTATTTCTGAAAGATGAAGTCTTAAATGCTTTGGGAAGTCCAGTATCATTGTCTTTAATGTTATTTTCTCATCGGGACCAGCAATCCATTCATTTCCCAGTTTCGAACCTTTAACGTTTTTGATTACATGGCAGAAATGAAAAAGGGAGTACTTCCACAACTGAACCATATTTTTCCAATCTTCTTTTTGATATTTCTGTATTGCAATCCATCGGTCGTTATTTCCGTAAGTCGCATAGTTTGGAAAGTTAAAGGGACTTTTCTGATACTGCAGATGAATTACTCTATGAGTGTTGTTTGATGTTGAGTCAATGAGATGGCCCAGAATCTGTTTTATAGTTCTGTTTTGTTTATTTTTCACAGCACCAAGAAATTCATCATTTAATTCCATCAGTTTTGGTTCCCAGGTTAGGATCAAGGATGAAATTTCCCGGATTACTGCTTCAGCTTCTTTCATAGTCAGTTTTTTATGTGTAGAATTTCAATGCTTTATAACAGCCAGGCAGTATACTTTAGTAGGTGTTACCCAACGACAGAATCCGGGCAGGATCCCAATACCCCACACGTTCGAAGCCAGTCCGCCTGACTGACCTCGTACATTCGGGTGCGAAGCGTGACAATATTATTAGCACTGGCGTCCATTTCAGGTAACGTTAAATTTTGAAATTATCGACTATGACCGAATAATGTTGTGACATCTTGTCAAATCGCGACAGGACTTTTTGAGCTTTTTCGGGAACAACTGCTTTTTCGTATTCATTACCGGCAAAGTCTTTAACAGAATCTAATGAATCGAACCACATAACAGTTATAAATTCCGTTTCGCCCGGAAGTTCTCTTCTCAATAGTTGAATTCCTTTATAACCTTTTATGTGCCTGTCCTTTATTCCGACAAAAATTTCGGTTTTTAACAGATTCTCATAAGTGTCCGCATTGTTTTTGGTTGTGAAGCCATGCCAGATTCTTGAGATCATAGTTTTATTTTATTCTGAAAGTTACAAATATTTTCTTACGGGCAGAAAGCATTCAATCTTACCTGACGGTCCGGCGGTTAGTGGCTGGATCTTAATTAAATCCTGATGACAATTCTTATTTACAGGGTTTTTACTAATACAACTGTATCGAAATAATCAGGACTTCTTATCGGTTCGGCAGATTCAACAAAACCTGCTTTTTTGTATGCCTTGATAGCTCTGGTATTTCGTTTTGATGGAGCAATAATAAATTTGTTACAGGAATATCCGACGTTTAAGAAAGCACATAATGTTTGTAATGCATCTGATCCATACCCTTTACCAGTGTACATGCTGCTTTTTAACCATATATCGAGTTCGGTGGACTTATCTTCGGGATAAATCCTGTCGTGATTAATTTGTCCTACCGGTTCTCCATTTACTTCAATTATAAAGCATCTTCCCAGTTGTGGCTGGGTACTATCGAAAAAGTATTCTTTATAATCTTCTTTAAATTCTTCCCACGATGGGATCTTGCCATCAGCATATATTGGAGGCCCCATCATGGAACTGGTTAAATCAGAGTTTGTCAGCCAATCGAATATTGGTCTGCGGTCCTGCATCGTGGCAGGTCTCAGGGTTACTAATTTTCCCTGTATTTTTTCAGTCATTTCCGGGAGTATCGGTTAAAACGGCTTTCACCTGACAGTCTATCAATATGATGCGGTTGTATTATCCGATGTAAGCACCGATCTGAGTCCTTGTTTCCATGCGCCAGCGGGGCAGTAAGACTGTTCCGCAGCGCCCCGTTCGAGTGTAGCGAGTAGCGGGGTTGCAAGTCTGCCAGACTGCCCTTCTAAAGAGCACTTTGCCGCCAATGAACAGTATCGGATTCGGGCGCTGCCAATTCTTAATTACTCAGTCGATAAAACGGAATCATTGCTACTGGTTCAAATCCTAATTTCTGCGCCAGTTTATATGACGCTGTATTTTCAAATCGACATGACCAAACTGGTATTAATGCTCTTTCCAGGCAATAATCAATTATCTTACAGCAAGTCAATTCTGCAAATCCAAAGCCCCGATACTTTTCCACGGTTTCAATACCAATTTCAAGCAAATTCCCGTGGACATATGCAGAATAAGCAGTCGAAGCAATCTCCCCGTTATGCAGTAATGTAAATCCTTTTCCTTTTTGTATAAAATCCTTAGCTGAGTCCCAGAATTTAAGAGGAATTACACTCCCTTGCATTCGCTCAAAATGCAGAGTATCTGTATCCACAATCTTGTCGTTACTTGAATGGACAGACTTTTCAAGCTGTAAATACTTATCTCTGTTGAAAATGAAATTCACCCGGGTATTTAGTTCAATTACTCCATTTGTTATGTTCTCTGTGTTTTCGGAAAATTTTATCATCAAGCTGCCAAACAAATCCTGAAGAACAGTATCCCATTCTCTGGGATAAGTCTGAATCCACTCATGTTTATTACGTATATTATCAATATTCAATGCGTAAGATTTGAACCGGCTATTAAACTCAACATTTTTATGATCACCAAAAAGCAGTGATATTCCATATGGATGAATAACATAGAAAGTATGGGGTTCCATAATATTATCCACATATATCTTACCGGTTACATGCTTTTCAATCACAGATCGTGCAAACAGATTATTAATCTGTACTTCATTTATACGTTTATCTAAAAGATAATATCTCTCAGCTGGCAGCAAAATCATATTTCAAAAATAATATCAATTTTCGATGTTTTGGTTGCACCCAACATCCGCAGGTATGTTTGAGTTTGTGTTACCCGATGCAGTATCAGGGCAGAGTCCTGGTTTTTATGCCGGGAAAATGTAACGCCCTCAATAGCCTATACCAAGCTTTTGTAGGTGGTGCTTATTTGTTCCGCATTTTTTCGTTTGAAATACAGTCCTGTATTCCTATAGCTCCTTTTTAAGGTAAATCATATCAACAAGTTGTATGTCACCATCGAAAATAGGGTGGTCATAATTGTCTGTGAAAAAATTTTTAATCCGATGGGACTTTTCAAATCCACAACTTTCATAAAACGACAAGATTGCCGGTGTTTCACCTGTCCCGACAAGCATAGTTTTGTAGTCGTTTTTATAGAAATCAAAGATGAAATTCATTAATGCTCTGCCGTACCCTTTGCCTTGATATTTCTGGTACGTTGCAATGTTTTTCAACTCGCAGGTTTGGCTATTTACCGGCACTACAACACAAACACTTTTCAAATTATCATCATAAAGAGCAAACAAGTCTCCACCCGGCAAATACCTGTCAATCATATTTTCCTGCTCGTCTGCCAGCAGCAATAAATCAAGGAACTGTTTCTTGTTTTCTTTAACTTTTTCTATTCTCACCTGTTTTCTGCTGCTTTAGTTTTTTGTCGAATCTGATTTTCGTCGTATATCCCCCTAATGCCGTTAATGGCCCGGCGGTAGTGATAGTAAGCGTTGCCCGACGAAGCATAAGGGCAGAGTTCAGTTGTCCAGCGACATCGGGGCAAAAACCCTGCCTGACTGCTCAGGCAGACGGACTTGATGAGCATATTGGCCCTGCCGTCCGTGTTTTGTATTCATTGATTTATTTATCGTCCAGTCGTAACTCTTTCGAATTTGTTGGACTCGTTGATTAAATGGGTTCTCATTTGTCCAACTGGTTCATCTTTAATCAGTTTCTGGAGAGATATATATCTATTTAAATTGTCTCTGAATACCTTATCCTCAATGAGTCCCGTTAAAAATTTTTGAAATTCAAGAGTTATATGTTCGATACATCCTTTATAAATCTGCTTCGCATAATCCAGGTTCTCGTATCCAGCTAACTCTGATTTGTCGATAGGCTTTACATCCTTTCCGGCAATTAAGTCAAGAATATATGTATTTGAAAAGGCTGTTTCATAGACCTTTCTAATTGATTCTGGAATTTTATTGTTTTCGAATAATGTTGCGGCCCAGAAAAGGTTGAAAGCTGGAATTCCAATATCATCTGGAAATGCTTTTGAGAACCATCGGAAATAAGTCATGGCACCTTTATAATCCTGAAGCTGCAGATAGAGTTCAGGAATGAAATAACGAATACCGCCGCTGTCCATATAGCCACCGAATCTTTTCTTTTCGTTTGCTAAGATTGCACGGTATGCCTTAATTCTTTTTTGAGCCTTTATTATCTGTTTGTCTGTCATGCTAGTAGTGGGTGTTATAAATTACCCAAAACGTTTGGCGGCATGTTTCTAACACGTTCACCATTGAAAATTTCCTCAGTCTCCTTTGATCCAAATTATGACAAGCAACTAACTAATTGACCGTGTGACCAGTGGGCATTTTTATTATAGATGGTCTATGAGTCATTTCGTGTTGGTTCAATTAAGTCCCAGTAATTACCGTAGATGTCCTGAAATACAGCAATTGTCCCATATTTTTCTTCGACTGGTTCTCTAACTATTTTAATCCCATTATTAAGCAAATTCTGATAATCTCGTTTGAAATTGTCAGTATGCAGGAACAAAAAAACTCTGCCACCAGTCTGATTACCAATCATACTTCTTTGTTGTTCATTTGAAGCTTTGGCAAGCAGAAGATTGCAATCCCCGGATCCGTTAGGTTTAATAAGAACCCATCTTTTTGTTTCGGAAAGAGTAGTGTCCTCAATAAGATTGAAATTCAATTTGCCTGTATAAAATTCTATAGCTCTGTCGTAGTCATCCACCAAAAGTGTAATATGTGCTAATCTCTGATTCATTGGAGTTTTAAATATATTAAAAAGTTTATCATCTGGCAGCACAGCTTGCTGGTAACGTTCGTAGTATGTGGCGGCGCCTCATAGTCGCGGCGGCGTGTGTTTTTGGATTCTAGGTACGGTGCAGGAGCTATCAAAAACCCTGCCTGACTGCGCAGGCAGGCGTCTTAAGCTTATTGACCCTGCCGTCAGTGTTATGGGTTGTGATTATTTTATCTTTATAATAACTCCTGCTTAAAACAATGGTTCAAAAAGGTTAGCAGCACCTCCATGTTCTATTATTTTGCCATCCTTAATACGGTCAACATTCACTCCTGTAAAAGTAATCGGTTTTCCGGTGGGTTTCATATTGAACCATTCATCCCTGAATGTGCCTGTTACAGAATAGACACTTACAACCCATTCGCCTTCAGAGATTTGATTCTCAATGGTCAATTTAAGGTCCGGAAAGACCTTCCTTACTCCGAGAATATGATCTATTGCACCTTTTATTCCTATTTCATATCGTTCACCTTCATAAACTTCAACATACTTTTCATCAATGAATTCATGTATTCTTGATACATCTCCGGTATTTTCAACCTCATCAATATATCTGCTAATAATCTTTTTGTTGTCAGTTTTTCTCATAATATTGTATTGTACAGATTGTGTGAGCATTAGCCATAAAAGCCCAAATTGGAATATTTGCAAGTTTCTCAATACTACTGTCTATAAAATCCATGGGAGTTGTAAATCCGCTCATTGGAGCAATGGCTGCAAATATGTCCGGATATTTGGCCGCAAGATACCATGTACCAGAGCCGCCTAAGCTCATACCTGTGAGATAAACTCTGTTTTGTCAATTCTGTATCTTGCATTTATCTCAGTATAAAGGTTTTCAAACCAATTGTCAGCTGACCACCTGATATGTTCAGGACATTCCGGAGAAACCTCGATAAACGGGAATTCCCAGCCTCGGTATATTTGATCTGAAATACCCTGACTGTATTGTCAAATACACTTTGTTGTGCGTTCGTGCATTGTTTAGTTCAATTTTATCAAGCCAGACAGTCACTTGATTTACCAGATGAAAGGAATTAATCTATATTTAACTTCTTTGCAATATTCAGAGTATCCGGTCAATTCTTTCTGTAAAGTAGTATCCTCATAGTATGTCCTGATAAGAATTAAAAAAATCATAATAACCAGAGGAATAAATGCAAGTACCGAGCCTAATGCCAAAGGTAATGCTATCGAACCTAAAAGCATTCCAAGGTATCCCGGGTGACGCACTATTTTATACGGCCCTGTATTAATTACATTATGATTTTTCTCTTTCTGTATTCGTATTGTGTCTTCAAAGAAAGGATTATGAAGCATTGGCCATGTAGAAAATATTGCTGAAATTATATATAGAACAATACCTAAATACAAATAGTAGAAAGGTATTATATCAGAAAGATTAAATCTTTTATCAATTCCAGCAATAAGTGGCGTTATTATAATAGCGAAAAAAAAGTAGGTCAGGATAATGTATTTATCAGTTTGTTTTGTCCCCTCTTGCATCTTTCCTCTGTCATTTAAGAGTTTTGGCGATTTTTTTTGAGCAAAATACCTATGATTAGTCCACCCACAGCATATATACCAATATAAATCCATACTCTCAAATTGTTAATTTCTCCAGAAGCAGGAAAAAATACCAGACCTGTTATGATTATCCAACTAATTGGTGCTAAAAATGCCTTTTCCCCAGATTTTGTTAATTTTTCATCCATATATGTTCTCCTTTTTTGTGTTTATACTTCATTACTGCTTGAGTCTCGATGTTTGCTTTTGCACGACGAAAAACGGCCCGCCGGAAGGGTTCAGTAAGCTTAATCAGGTGCTGCCAGTTGGCTAATTATTTTCATATCAGAATCTATGCTGAGATTTTATCCATGTATTAATATACTTAAGGATTTCGGGTGTTATTGTCGTCGTTTGACTTTCATAATCCATCGGGTTTCCGGGAATGGATTTCTGAAATAAATGATTATAACCTGCTGGAGTATGAATTGTGTATGTTTTATTTCCACCTTCTCTTAATGCCCTTTCAATTACTGGTTGATTAACTATTGGATCTACCTGAAGATCTTTCTCTCCGATTAATGAAAGAATGGGGCATTGTACCTTTTTTAAGACAAGCTGTGGATTAAAAGTGTAGAATTCATAAAAATAGGGAAGAAACACTAACTTTGAATAAGTTGGAGCATCAGGAAAATAATCATAACCAATTTTCTTGAGTGAACTCTTTTCAGATTCAGATATCCCATGAATTTGACATATATACATTAATTCAACATGCAATCTTTTATCCGCAGGACTTTTATTTGAGTTTAAAATCTCTGATGTATTTTTAATTATATTCTGGAATTTCTCAATTGTTGTATCATTAATTCCAAATGATCGGGAGATATCGCCTATTTGTTGAAAGAGAATTTCTCCGTTTTTAACACCTGGACTTCCCAGGAGCACTACATACGATATTTGAGATCTTTCCAATGATGCCTTAGCAGCAATTATTCCGCCATAACTATGACCGATCAAACCAATTCTGTTTTTGTCTATTTCCGGCCGTTAGTTCAAAAAATCTATTGAAGCAATTATATCTGTTGTCAAATCTTCGATTGTGGTATTAAAGTCAAGGGTTCCTTCTGAATCTCCAACTCCTCTTTTATCACATCGCAAGACTGCCATTTCATTGTTTGATAAGAAGTCGGCAATTTCAAGGAAAGGTTTCAAAATATCATCTTCAGTTCCGTTACGATTTGTTCGTCCACTACCGGGAACAAGAATAACTGCAGACAATGGCCTATCCGATTCTGGCAGTGTTAAAGTGCCTTTAATCCTGATATTGTCAACTTTGTTATAAAATGCTACCTCTTCAGTAAAGTAATTCCGACTCTAACCTGAGCTTCCAGTTTCCTGTTTACAGGAAGTAAATGTGAGAACGGTGAGTAAGATCGTAGTTATATCCTTGATAATCATTGTGCAGAGTCTAAGGTTGCACCCAATGTTTTGCCGTATAAACCTTTAGGGAGCACGGACTGAGTCCGTATCCACCATTACGAACTTTTATTCGAGAAAGTTCACTTGCATACCCACTTAAATACCAATGTTTTATACCGTTTGTTGTATGATGGCCTTATCTGTTCCTTTTTAAGCTTTTTATTTCATCATTTAAATCATCCAATCGGGTAATAATATGTTTATAAAGCTCATCTGTATCCTTGTCTTTATACTTAATCTCATTAAGTTCCTGAGACAGTTCTTTTTGGCTTTCTTCCATGCTATTCATAATTACACCAATAAAAAGATTCAGGATAATCATTGCTCCAATTAATATGAAACTTGCAAAATAAAAGAAAGGCCATAACGATATTATCTGCATATTTTCATTAACAGATTCTCCAAATATATGTACATTCATAATGTCGGTCCATCCTTCAAGTGTTAACACTTTGAAGAGGGTAACAAACGCATGGTGCAAATCACCAAAGTGCATCGGGTCTGTCGCCCCAAAAACAAATACTCCCACAATTGCATATACATAAAAAAGTAATCCAATAAGCATTATGACATAACCCATCGATGGTATGCTTCTAAGTAATGCACTGATTATTAGCTTTAATTTAGGAAATACTGTTATCATCCGCAGAACCCGCAAGATTCTTAGCATTCGAAACACAGCAAAATAGTGAGTATCATTTAATGGAATCAGACATATTGCTACAATTATGAAATCAAATACATTCCATGAGTCTGCGAAATAAACCCAGGGCTTTTTCCCGTATGAAATTATTTTTAAAGCAATTTCTATCGTAAAAAGTGCAATTATAAGCCGGTCGATCAATGATAAAACATCATAATATTTTTTTGCCAATGAGGGATAAGTCTCCAAGCCAATAACAACAGCAGACAGGAGGATAAGTGATAAAATAAAATTATTAAAGAGTCTGCTATTTTTTATCTTATTTGCTATTTCGATCAACTGGCTCATTATTTTTAAATTTAAAATTTGCAGCTCCTGCAATCATTGGCACCAAAGTAAGGATAATTGGCATAAAGCGCCCCAAGATAAATACCCACATTCTAAAACTGTTATAAAAACTACTTCCACGTCCAATGGATTCCTTTTTAAAAAGCGTGACTGATTATCAAAAAACAGGTTTTAGACTAACCATTTTTCTTTAAAATATCCTGTAAAAACTCCCATAAACGATGCTGTTACTAATAAAAGCAAAAGCAAGGCCAATGCTATTTCCAGAAAATGAGTTCCGCAAAACATACCACCTGCAAATAACAAATTATCCCCTTCAGGGAAAACAAATCCAAGGAAAAATCCTGTTTCAACATAAACAATTGCCAACAAAAGGCTTAAACCTTCATATTCGATGATACGAAGGGTGTCAAAACAAAACCCCAAAAATTGCTTTCCAATAAAATCATCTATTACTTTTTTGCTTAAATCTCAATGATAAAAAAATACTTGTCGAAATTATTGTGGCAATAAACAAGAGTGACCATTCAATAGGTATTTTAAAGAAGTCAATCAAAATCATTTTAATACCGACGAAAACCAATACAACAGCCAACCCGTAGCTTAAAAGCCAAAAACGATGAATAATACCTGCCAGAGCGAAGTACAATGACCGTAGTCCAAGTATTGCAAATACGTTGGACGTGTAAACAATAAATTGGTCTTGCGTTATTGCAAGAATTGCAGGAATACTATCAACTGCAAAAATCAGGTCTGTTGTTTCAATAAGAATTAAAACCAAAAACAATGGTGTAGCAAATCTTCTACCTTCAATTTTTGTAAAAAATTTAGCTTCATGCAATGTTTGAGTCACAGGCACAAACTTCTTAAAGAACTTTACAACAGGGTTTTTATCGGGAGCAATTTTCGAATTACTATGATTAAACATTTTAATCCCGGTAAAAACAAGCAATGAGCCGAAAATATAAATCGTAAAATGAAATTTTTCAAGTAGTGCAACACCTGCAAAAATAAAAATCACACGCATAATCAAAGCGCCAATAATACCCCAGAACAGAACTTTATGCTGATACTTTGATGGTATATGGAAGTATGTAAAAATCATTATAAATACAAAGATATTATCAACACTTAATGCCTTCTCAACCAGATATCCGGTAAAAAACTCCAATGCCTGCTGCTGTCCTCTCCAGAAATAAATCAGGGTATTAAATACCAAAGCAAGAAAAATCCAAACAAAAGTCCATGTTAATGCCTCTTTTACAGATACCTCATGACTTTTCCTATGAAAGACACCTAAGTCTAATGCCAACATAATTAGTACAAAAGCATTAAAAAAAATCCAGAATATAATTGGTGTTTCCATTTGAACAATTGTAACTAATCACAGTGCCTAGAGTTTGGAGTGCCTAAAGTTAATAAGAATAGAATGAATCAGTTCCTTTTATAGGCAGCGATGACACTTAATGCTCCAACCACATTTTGTTTATTTTTTATGGCAGTATCGATTATGGA
>JAKQQL010000470.1:0-31990 GCA_029564175.1 Candidatus Cloacimonadota bacterium | reverse complement strand
AGGTTGCTTGCTGTACAGTCGGCTAACAGTTCATTTTTTAGCAAGCAGGTTGCTTGCTGTACAGCCGGCTAGCAGTCCTTTTTTAGCAAGCAGGTTGCTTGCTGTACAGTCGGCTAACAGTTCATTTTTTAGCAAGCAGGTTGCTTGCTGTACAGCCGGCTAGCAGTCCTTTTTTAGCAAGCAGGTTGCTTGCTGTACAACAGTATCTGGAGGAATATGAAAAAGCTACTCATTATCTTGTGTGCAATGATCTCATCTTTGTATGCTTTAACAAACGCTGAGATTGAGTTGATATTAAAACATGAATTATGGGACATTGCAAAAGTATATGAAGCTGATATCTATAGGGTAACTACTAAACAGAAAAAATTTATACCAGCCTGGCAAATACTGGAAGAACTTGCCAGACTGGAAAAAGATACCTTAAAAATGATCCGGATCAGTACTCAAAAATCTTTAGCGCTTAATACGATGAAAGATGCCATTAATGCCATCAGTCTCGCCGATGCTGTTAAACTGACAAATAAAAAAGCATTGACTGATTCTCTTAAATCACAGTTTAAAAAGAAAATTAATCTTGATTTGTTGGACTATTATCAAAGTAACAGTGAAAAAAAGAAAAAAGCAATGTTGAAAAATTATCAACACTATTCTGTTTATATGGAAGAATGGGCTAAGGAAGAAATTGATAAGATTGCGACTGAACCTGATGAAGTTACCCGACTCAACCTGATTAATCAGTTTTTTAGAACTTACCCGAACAGCCGTTATGTGCCTGTAGCAAATCATTATTTGCTCATAACTTATAGAAATCAGAAGAAATTTAATACATTTTATAAACGCGTATTATATCTTTTAAAAAAGAAGAAATCAGTTGAGACTAAATACCTTATTGCTTTTCATTCGATAGATCCGAAGTTTAGAAGATCCTATTATGAAGGTCAGGCAAATGTTTTATTGTTAAATCAGGCGGAAAGAAATTTAAATGAAGCCCTTTCATTGATTAAGAATCATCCTAAAACAATGCGTTATTATGTCAGTTTAGTATCATGGAATCAGGAAATGATGATTTCAAAGATACATCTGGAAATAGCAAAAATAAACTATTACAGAGTGCTTATGCAAGCAAAGTATTATGGTGATGAAGAAAATGATGATTACCGATCAGAAAAAAGTAGCAAAGCCTTCGAAAAAGCGCTTACACATATTCAGAAAACCCAGTTTAAAAATAATAACAATGGAGAACTGGCTACTTATCATTTTTGGTATGCAAAAATTCTAAGAACAAGTAATGACTCACAATATACAGACCAGGCTGTTCAGCATTTGATTGATTGCCTGATACTCTCTGCACCACGTAATCCTTATGAGAAACAATGTAAATTTTATCTTTCTCAGTGTATGAGAAATAAAGGAATTGAGACTGATTTGATGACATGGGTGAGAGAAATCAAAGAATACAAAGGACCAATATTTGCGGATATAACCGAATCATCAGGGCTGAAAGAGATTAAAGCAGGACGGGTTGCCTGGGGAGATTTTGATAACGATACGTATGATGATTTACTGATAGATGGTAACTTGATTTTAAAAAATATGAAGAATAATCGTTTTGAAATCGTTAGTGATAGTATTAGTAATATCAGAAAAGGGAATAATGGCGGTTTATGGGCAGATTTTAACAAAGATGGAAAGCTTGATTTTGTAACGATTAATTCTGGAGAAAATGGTGAAAACCTATATATTCAAAAAGAGGATCATTTTATAAATCTTTCAGATCGTGCAGGTAGTGTCGATACCAAGAGCCCGACTGAAGGTGTTGCATGGATAGATGTTGAAGGCAAGGGTTATCCTTCTCTCTACTTTGCCAACTATGAAACATGGGGTAAAAAATCTGCCTACCCAGATCACTTTTTTGAGAATCAAAATGGCTATTTGACTGATAAAACCAAAGATAACGGTTTTGTTAGTATATGGTACCCTGAACTGGCTGGCAGAGGGGTTGCACCTGCTGATTTTGACAATGACGGCGAAACTGAAATTCTGGTTACTAATTACAGACTGAACAGAAATCTGCTGTTTGATAAAAAAGGTCTAAAGTGGGAAGAAATTGCCGGTCTTAGCCAGTTAAACGGTGTCAATAAGGATGGTTATTATGGTCATTCAATCGGAGCAGATTGGGGAGATTATGATAATGACGGAGATCTGGATGTATTTATTGCTAATCTGGCTCATCCCCGCTATATCGACTTTTCGGATATCAGTTGCCTGATGAGAAATGATGGAAAAAAGACAATCAAAATAGATACGATTCAAATAGAATTGACACAGTTTGCAAATATGACTCCGGAGAGTGGCATTCAATTTGATGAAACCCATTCTGACCCCATGTGGTTTGATGCCGATAATGATGGAGATTTAGATTTGTATATCAGTTCGATTTATCCCAATGAGCGGTCTTATTTATATCTGAATGAAGGGGATGGAACATTTAAAGATATTACTTTTTTGTCAGGTATTCGCTCTTATAATGCCTGGGGAAATGCTTCTGCCGATATCAATCATGATGGCAGACTCGATGTGGTCGTTGCTTCATCTGAGGGAGTCAGACTCTTTTTAAATACGACTCAGAATGAGAATAAAGGGATTGTATTTAAGGCTGTATGGTCAGAATCTAAAATCAACTTATATCATAATTATCAATGGAAAGATAAGCCGAATACCCCTGCTTATGGAGCAAGAATTGTTTTATATTATTTTGGTGAAAATGATGCTTATGGACATGGTCAGGTGAAATCTGTGATCCGCGAACTACAAAGTGCTAAAGGAACGACTTCTCAGAATAGCCAAACCATTCATTTCGGCTTTGGGAGAGTAAGAGAAGCTTATGCAGAATTATGGTTTAGAAACCAGATGGTTGATAAAATAAGTTTTATTAGGAAGTGGTGATGAGTATAGAAAGAAAAAATAAAGTTCAGAAAATGGATTTAGAATTAGCAAAGAAGTTGTTTCTGGATTTTGATGAAAGTGTAGAAATTGAATCAGTTGAGTGGATGCCTCAGGGTAAAAGTACATCCAATTATCAGCTAAAGCAAAAGAACAGTCATGAGAAATATGTGTTAAGAATCTTACCTCAGCAGGATGAAAGCTGTCGGAAAGAATTATTAATATCGCAATATTTGAATGAGGTGATTCCCATACCTGAAATTTATTATACCAATGAAACCTGCACCATTATTGATAAACCTTATCAAATTGTTGAATTTATTGAGGGAATTAGTCTTGCCCAGTATCTCATGGAAGGTAATGAACTGAGTAGTGAACTGACTGAAAGTATTGCAGAAAAATCTGCCTTAATACATAGAACCATTTATGAAAAAGAGGGATCTATCAATGCTCAGTTTGAGATTGGAGATGACTTTCCGCCGATTAAAACCTGGTATGATTTTTTTCTGTCTCATCTGGCAGGGGAGAGGTTGGGTGAAACGTTAAAAAATGAGGTGATATCAGATGTTAAAAGATTCCGTGATGAATTTGATGAAGTATGTTCTTACTTTGTTCTGTCTCATGGGGATTTCAGACCTGAGAATATGCTTGTTTTTAATGGAAAATTACAGGCTTTGATAGACTGGGAATATGCACTGTCTGCGCCTGTTTATTTTGATACAGGTCAGTTTTTCAGATATTCTGAACTTTTCCCAAGAAAAACCGAAAGACTTTATGTAAGTGCTTACAATGCCAATGCACTTTATCCAATGGCAAAAGACTGGCGTTTAAAAGGCAGATTGATGGATTGTGTGAATTTACTGAGTTTACTAAACTTGCCAGATATTAGTCAGATATGGCAGGATGAGCTGATTCGAAAAATCAGAGAATATATTAATTTAAACAAAAGAGAGGGATTATGAAAGGCTTAATCTATCTGTTCATTGTTGTCATGTTAACGCTGAGTGCCTGCTCTACTGACTTATCCGAAGATGATATTGACCGAAGTAAAATTAACGATATTCTGTTGCGAGTAAGGGATGAATTTAACGATGTCGATATTGATAAAGTGATGTCTTATTATGATACGGATTATTATCATAATGGCTTGAATTTATTTAACCAGACGAATGTTTGGTATGACCGATCTATAGAGTATAATTATCTGGAACTGTCAGAAATCAATATTGTGTTAAACGGTGATTTTGCTGTGGTACATTTTATTGCAAAGTATTCAAAACAGGGGACACAGACGATATTGATTGAGCCCGATGAAATAGGGGATATGAGCTATTTTCGAAAAGTAAATGGGGAGTGGAAAATTTATGGAAACCAAAATGACTGACAAATTGTATGGTGCTCTGGATTTAGGGGGGAGCTTTTTAAAATATGCCTATGGGAATTCAAGGCATGGAATTATCTATGATGGCAGATTGCAGGTAATGGATGCAACAAATAACAGTTGCTTATTGGAAGTGATTCATCAGGCAATTCAGGAAATCAGAGCAATGAGACCTGATATAGACAGTTTTGGTATGGGAAGTCCGGGAACTGTCAATGTTAATAAAGGTATGGTAACAGGAGTAACACCTAATCTGCCTGAACTTGTGAAGCTTGAACTAAAAAAGGAAATCGAAGCCAGAGATAAAATCAATATTCATATTGAAAATGATGCCAATTTGATGGCTTATGCCGAAGCTTCTTTATATCCGGGACAGAGTGTTTTAGGAATCACTATCGGGACAGGTATTGGGTCGGGCTTTGTTAATGAAAATGGTATTTTCCATGGTCAGGATTATTCAGCCCTTGAGATTGGGCACAGTATTGTGAAGCTCGACGGACGCCAGTGTAAATGTGGTAAGAAAGGCTGTGTGGAAGCATACAGCTCCGCAACATCAGTTATGGACATCTGTGCGGAAACTTTTCCAGAAATTCAGTTTGAGACTATTGCAGATTTGTATCAAAAATCACAGCAAAATGTAGCGCTAAATCAAAAAATAAGGGAGTTAAATCGATTTTTGGCTTTAGGTATAGCCAATACCATTATGGTGCTCAATCCCGCTGTAGTATGTATTGGTGGCGGTGTTGTCGATATTGATTCTTATGATTTTGAATATTTAAGAAAAGAAATACTTGACTTATTAATGGGTAATTATAAAACTACACTTATTAGTAAGGCACACTTTGGAAATCGTGCCGGTATATATGGTGGATTATTAATTGCAGAATCATGTTTTTTGGAACATAATTTGCTTTAATTATAATAAAGAGATAAAAAGAATTTTGGAGGCGATATGTTTAGTTTTAAGAAAATGATTTTAGTCATTCTTGCATTAGTTGTAGCAGTATGTGCTTTTGCTCAGGCAAAGAATAAGATGGATTTACAGGCAAATCCAAATCCAATGAAAGAATATACTGAAATTACATTTACATTAGACAGTGCTCAGAGTGTTAACTTAGTAATCACTGATTCAAAAGGAATTGTTTTAAGAACTATTTTTAACGGACAACTTGGAAAAGGAAAACATGGTTTTGGCTGGGATGGTTCTGACTATACAAATACCCGTTTACCCGAAGGAAAATATATAATTGAACTGAATACAGAAAGCAAATTCACTTCAGTTAAAAAAATTATTATTTTAAAATAATCACATATTTATAAGACAGGCTGTCTTCGGACAGCCCTTTTTTTATGAAAAATCTAAATATCAACGATTATATACAACAATACTTAAACGCTAAAGATATACATAATCCGTCAGGCATTTTTGCAGATTTGCATGATTATCCTGTTGATACTATTGTATCGAATACTCTTTTTACAAAAGCTGTAGCAGATATCAAGACAATGCTTCGTTTATCCTCAGGATATTCAATGAATCAGTTAAAAAATATAAAAAATCACTATCCGGATCTGCCTGTAAATGAGTTAGTCACTTTCATTACCTTGCAAAAAAAATACAAAGATAAACTGCAAATTGCTGATATGTGGTTGTTAACTGATAAAAATGCGCAACAGGCTTCTTCTTTTTTATTGGCTCAGTATCATGGAAGCCTTTTTCGTGATTATGATTCTTGTGCAGATTTGTGTTGTGGTATAGGAATGGATTTATTCTTTCTTTCTGAAAACAAGAAAAAATGTTTTGCAGTAGATTTATCTGAAGAAATTCTTAGATATGCGAGTCATAACATGTCTTTATATTCGGACAAGGGTATTGTTTTCATGAATATCAAAGCTGAAGAGTTTCAAGAAGAGGCAGATGCTGTTTTCGTTGATCCGGACAGAAGAGTCGATGATAGAAGAAGTATTAACCCTTTTAATATGTCACCTGATTTACCTGCTCTTGAAAAATTATATCTCAGATATCCACGTATTGCTATCAAGCTATCACCAATGCTGAATTATGATCAATATGATTTTTTTAAAAAAGGACAATTACAATTTGTTTCAGAACATAATGAGTTGAAAGAGATTTTATTTTGTTCAAAAGAACTGGTTAAAGAGGATATATTTAAAAAGGCGGTTCTGTTAACTGAGAATGTAACTTTTACAGGTTCAGGAAAAATAAAGACGGACGTATCTGTGATAAAGCAATATCTCTATGAACCAAATGTCGCAATTATAAAAGCTCATTTGATTGAAGCACTTGCATATGAGCTCAACCTGAGTAAAATAGACCCTCATTTAGCATTGCTTTCTTCTGATCAGAAAGTTCAAAGTCCATTTGTTAAATGCTATCAGGTACAGGAAATAATGGATTTTTCACTAAGAAAACTCAACCAGTTTCTTAATAATCATTCCATCACTCAACTGGATATCAAAACCAGAGGTTTTTCAGAAACAGTAGAACAGTTTAGAAATAAGGTTAAATTAAAAAAAGGAAATAAAAAAGCTGTGCTGTTTATCTTAAAATTGGCAGATAAACATTACTTTGTGATAAGTGATATCAAAGAGAAATAATTTGAAACAATACAATTTTTCGGAAAATGAAGATTTTATTTGCTTTACAAAAAATGCGATATTATTATAATGGTAAAAAAATGGAGGAAACATGAAAGAAAGAGTTTTAGAAATACTTGAAAAAGTAAGACCTTCTTTACAAGCCGATGGTGGTGATGTAGAACTGATTAATATCACAGAAGATGGAATCGTTGAAGTACGTTTACAAGGTGCATGTGGAAGTTGTCCAATGGCAACATTGACCCTTAAAGCCGGAATTGAACGTGTTTTAAAAGAACATATCAAAGAAGTTAAAGAAGTGCGTCAGGTATAATTTGTATGATATGAGGTGCTTTAAGCACCTCATTCTATTAATTTCAAACAATTATGAAACTTAGGAGAAAAAATGAAAAAAGTATGTGTTGTGGTATTACTGGTTTTGTCTATAATCAGTTTGTTTGCCGAAATTGATGAAAGAAAACCGCTTATGGATTATTATAAGGATCAAAATCTGAACAATTTTTTAAAAGCAGTTTCATATTATGGTGTAAAAAGTGAGTTATCAAAAGACTTAGCTGATGAAGCTAATTTAATGAGTGTTGTTTACGCTCAGTTGCATAAAAGCCTGAATAAAATGGTTGAGAATGCAGATTCATTGGCACCAGGTCAGGCCTTTCAAACAGCTAATATTTTATTGGAAATGGGACAGTATCAACAGGCAATCAAAATATATAATAAAATCAATGATAAAACACCCAATTGGTCATGCCCATGGCGACATAAAGGGGAAGCTTACTTAAAAGTTCAAGATTATATCAATTCAGAAAAAGCATTGTTAAAAGCAATTGAAACCCGAAAAGAGCATTATGATGCATATCTGATGCTTGCTGAAGTATATCTGAAACAAGATAAGTTCAAAGATGCTTACAACACCATGCAGGATGCATTTAAATACAAGGGAAAAGATATTGAGGAAGAAGAAGAAGTTTACTCAAGAAAAGATGTAGATCTCATGTATCTGGAAATTCTTAAAGGGGCTAAAATGAAAAAAGAAGCTACTGAATGGGAAAAACAGATCAAACAAAAATATAAAATGTAATGATGTTTAAAAAAAAGGCAGGTTAACCTGCCTTTTTTTATTTCTTAATAATTCTGTCTAGTTTTTCAATAAAACTGATGAGTTTCGCATCACTTTCGTATTTACCAAGATCATCACATGTTTGACAATCATGAATCATTTCAAAGGTTTTTGTAATCAAGAACTGATAAATTTTTATCTGCTCAGCAATGGCGATGAATTGTTTTACTGTCAGTGGATTGTCACAGGCATTGTTATAAGCTTCAACATACCATTCTTCATAAAACTCAGTAAATTGTAAAGGGGGAATATCATTCGTCAGCATGACAAAATCATATCCAATTGGTGCATAACATAGCATTTCCCAATCAATTACCAAGGGTTTATTGTCATCATTGAAACCAATATTGGCAAAATAAAAATCCCCATGATGCAAGGTAAAAGGTACTTTACTCATGATGTTTTTTACTTTTTCAGGTTTATAGAAATTCTTCAATTTTTCTTCCCTGACTGAGCCTAGTTGAGTCAGAAGTTTATCTAAACCAGAGAAAAACCATTTCCATTCCTGTTTTAAATGCTTTGTTTCTTTTTCAGAGAGCTGTTTGTTTAATGCCCTGTTCATAAAATCAAACATATCTGAAAACTGATAGGCATGATCCCAATTATTACCTGTTAATTTTGCATCTTTTATGGCTATACGGGTAATGAGATTTTTCATTTGACTTTCGGATGGCAATGTAGGAGGTCCGAATCTTTTCAGCTCGTTGGAACAATCCTTCATGTATATTGTACGTTTGTCGGTAAATAAGATTGGAATATCGAAAAATCTGGAAAAAGTTTTCTTAATATCTGAAGAAAAGAACTGAATTTCTCTGTAGTTAAAATCTTTTGTAAGCAGCATTGGCATATCAAGCGTCGGATATTTTTTTAGAATCAAGGATATTGAACCTTCTTTGTCTTGATCTAAATATTTGACTTCTAACTTTTCAAAATGTTTGCGTCCATATCTTACAAACTTAAAAGGTTCGTTCGTTTTTTCAATATTTACGACTTTAGCATTTTCAGAGATAACATTACATAAATGCCTTTGAATATTTTGTTTCATATCCCCTCCCTTTTTCAAAATATCAGCAACCCCACTTATTAAGTTACAATTATCTTATATACATCCCTCACAGAATTAGTCTGCTGACTATATATGTGAAAGCATGAAGTATAATAAACTGTATTATAAAGCCAAAAATATGGATTCAGATAAAACTTGTCAATCAATTTTAAAAAAAAATCTGTTAAAAAATCTATACACTTATGTAAGTATAAGTCAAATAATCAATTAAAAATGTAAAAAATATCAGGATTATTTCAGACTTTTTGTCGAAAAGATAAATAAAAACATCTTTTCAGAAAACATAATGATGATAATTTTTGAAAAAGAGGTAATCTGAAAAAATGAAGTATTTTGTAAGATAACAAAGAGAGACAGAATTCCTTTGACAATATGAGGCTTTATAATAAATTAGACATGAGAGAAGAGTAAAGGAAATAGTATGGTTGGAAATATACTGATATATGAGTTTTTGATTGTTTTTGCTGCTAGCTTTCTGCTAGTGTACAATCTAACTCCATTTATAATAAAATTAGCTTTTAAACTTAATTTTGTTGATAATCCCAGTGCCAGAAAGATGCACAAAAAAGTCGTCCCTCTTATGGGAGGCTTGAGTGTTTTTATTGGTTTTTTTGCAGTTGTATTGTTTGAGACAAGTATTCAGGCATATCAAAGCTTTGATGTAGGACTTATCGGTTATTTAGGTGCAGGTTTTTTAGTGATGCTAGTTGGATTAATCGATGATAAATCACCTATAAGCCCAAAAGTAAAAATGTTTTGGCAATTGATAGTCTGTCTGATTTTTATATATTCGAATAATTTATTCTGGCTTCTTGGTCCCTGGTGGATTACAGTGCCTGTCTTGATGCTCTGGATGATTGGTCTAATGAATGCATTTAACTTTTTAGATAACATGGATGGTATTTTGGCGGGTATGTCAGGTATTCTGGCTTTAGGATTCTATGCTGTCAGTATCATGACAAAAACTTCCTCAGTTCAATACTTTAATAATTATGTAGCCTTACTGGCTTTAAGCTTTGCCGGTTCAGTATTTGGATTTTTACCTCATAATTTTAATCCTGCCAAATTGTTTATGGGTGATGCAGGCAGTATGTTTATTGGTTATTTCTTATCAACCATGGGTATTTTGACTGGTAAAATGACTGTAAACAGTATGCAGAATAATCTTTATTATATTTTGCCCGTGTTGATACTCAGCTATGCAATTTTCGATATATCTCTGGTGAGTTATACAAGAAAGAGAGATGGAAGAAGAATATCTCAGGGAGGTAAAGATCATTCCACTCATCGAATCGGTACAGCTATGGGCTCAACAAAAATTACAGCAATAGTGGTTTATCTCATCAATACAATAATAGTGCTTACGGCGATTATTGTATTAAAACTTCATTCCGTGGAAGTGTTAATTTTTTCTACAATTCTATATGTGTTAGCCTTTTTATTTTTTGGAAGAAAACTGGATAGTATTCCAATCGTTATTCCTAAGAATCAACTTAAAAATCAAGGTTAATGATAAAGTGAAACGGTTAAAATGATATTTAAAATATTAGGCTCATCCTCAGGAATTGCAGAAAGGGGTAAGAACCTATCATCTGTTTATTTTAATGTGTTTGACAAGCATCTGATCATAGATGCAGGAGAAGGTCTTGCTCATAAAATTCAAATAGAAAATATTGATGTGGATACTATTGATGCTGTTCTCATTTCTCATTTTCATCCTGATCATGTAAGTGGTTTATTTATGATGATTCAAACGCTCTATATACAAAAAAGAACAAAAAAATTACAAATATTTATTCCAGAAAGAATATATGATTTTTCACGAATAATGGGGATGTTTTATACTTTTAAGGAACGGCTTAGTTTTGACATTGAATATCTTTTAATAAGTGAATTAGAAAAGCATTATCCTTTTGTAATATATTGTGAAAATGATCACTTATTACCTTATGGTGAGTTTATAGAAAAATATCAGTATCAGAATACTATGAAATCCTATTCATTTAAAGTAACAGAAAATCAGAAATCAGTTATATACACTGCTGATATTAACAGTAGTCAATCCATAAATCAACTTCTCTCAGAAGTGGATTACTGTATCGTTGATGCAATCCATCCATCTATAGAAGAAATCAAAAGGATTGAAAGATTTGTAATGCAGAAAGTGCTGCTTACACATGGTTCCAATGAAAATACAGACAAATTAGTGAAGGAGAATCCAAAATTTGTTTATGCTCAAGAAAACAAAATATATTCTTTTTAGCCTGATTATTCTAAGCAGTGCTTGTAGTCAGAATAAATATGAATCAGCTAAAAGTATGTATGAAACAGGGAATTATCCTGTGGCAATTGAAGAATTTGATAAAATTATTTCAAAGTCGAAAAATGGTTATGAGATTACTTTGTCAGAAGAAAATAGGTCAGAATCCTACTATCAATTAGGAATTAAAGCATTAGAGAGAAAAAATTATAATCTGGCAATTCGCTTGTTTTATCTGGCCAATTCAGATAAGGCCGATGAGAAGATTATCGAGTGTTATACGGATTTGATCCAGGAGTTTAAAGAAAAAGATCAGAAGACAAGAATTATCGCTACATATAATTATATTATCAGTAATCTGTACCAGTCTCCACGAGTTCCCGAGTTCATTTATCAGCGAATTAGTGCTGTATATGAATGGTATCAGAATGAGAAAGTAGTTTGGGATGATTATTGTTTTTTATATGATCGTTTTCCTCAATCTGAATATGTGTCAAAAAGTCAGGTTATTATTGATCAGTTTATAAAAAAATGGATTGATGAATTAGTGAATCTGAAACATCAGAAAGACACAGATCTAAGTTTTGTAATAGATCGTTTAAATGCAATCAAGGTATATCCCAGCAGTTATCAGAATTATATATCGAAAGAGATCGCTTTAATTTATATTCAAATTGCAGAAAATAACATTGTAATGAAAGAATACATTCAAGCTGAACAGTATTTTAGGATAGCGCTTCAATACGATGAAACCCAGGATGAATATGTTAGAAAAAGATTAAATGACGTCTGCGATTTGTTTATCAGTCATGGAAACAGTCTATTGGATAAAAGGCTGATTGATGAAGCGATTGTATATTATAACCGTTCGTTTCAGATCATCCCAGAATATCCAAAAGCAATACAGGCAATCGCCCGTGCAGAAAAAAGAAGACAAGATATTGCTCGGTCTCTGGAGTTAAAAGAAGAGGGGCTTCAACTCGAAAGAAAGAAAAAATACCCGGAAGCTCTGGAATATTATAAAAGAGCTTACTCTCTGGACAATACTGATGAATTAAACAAACTGATTTTTGAAGTGACGAATATTATACAGATTGAAAAAGATCCCCGTTCTTTTGCGTTGAAGGTATTAAATGAATATCGTGGAGGAGCTATAGTTTCCGGAGTCAATTCTTTGAGAGCAGACTTAAACAGGAAATGGGCTAAAGATTTGAAAGATTCTGGCTGGAAAACAATTGGAGCCGCTAATCGCTTTAAAATGGAGTTACGTTATGATCTGATAACTCCTGATGAGAATTTTTTTCTCTCCTGGCAGGTAAATATGAAAGACAGGACTTTGATTCCTCTTAATAAACTGACAGAAAAACTGTTTGGGAAATGATTATGAAGAAATATATAATACTACTTTTATCAATAATATCAAGTTATTCTCTTTTTGCACAGGCAGATTTTGATATTATCAGTTTTGCAGATACACTTAAATACAACTGGGATACTCCGGTTACCCGATACGCATACAGAGAAAATCTTGATTTTAAAAAATCATTATTAAATAAATATGAAAATGAACGTTTAAATATCTCTCTTAATATGGGAAAATCACTTATTATTCCTGGATGGGGACATTTTCATACCAAAGATTATCTAAGGGGTCAGGTGTTGCTCAGTAGTGAAATCATATTAGCTGGTTCAACTTTCTTCTTATATGAGAAAGCAATGGATAGATACAACAAGTATAAAAAGGCAACTCAGATTGATCAGATTAACCAGTATTATCAGGAAGCGAATGATTCGTATAAACAGGCTTCATTAACAACAGCCTTGTTTATACTGGTATGGGCATATAATGTTTATGATACCTATTTGGTCACAAATCAGTATAACGACCGTTTATGGATCAATAATATTCAAAAAGAAGTTGATCGAAAAATTACAGTAACGCCTAATGGCATTAGTATAAAATTCTGAGGTAATGATGAAATTGATTCAAGTTATAGTTTTAATGATGGTTTTGTTATGTATCATCAATGCCTGTTCACTTGACAGAACAAACCCACTGGATCCGGAAAACAATCAGAATGTCAATGTGCCTCAACAGGTTACAGGTCTTACTTTAACCTCTTATGGCGGTGTTGTTTATGCAAAATGGAACCGCTTTGATAATGTGAGTAAGTACAAATTATATCGTTCATTATCACATGATGGTCAGTTTGAACTGATAGCGACGATTGAAAATCCTTCGGCAGGTATTTCAGAATTTGTGGAATATATTGATTCAAATGTTCAGTTGAGAAATTACTATTATTATAAAATATCTGCTGTGAGCCTTCAAGGTCTGGAAGGTCCAATATCACCTTACAAATGGGTCAAGGTTGTGTGAACTTAAAGATAACAAATAGAATTTAAAGCAGAGACGGGAATAGAAATGAGTTTTGCAGCAGATGCTCTATTAGTGCATTTAAATGATAAACAAAGAGAAGTCGTAAAAACAGTAAATGGCCCTTTGTTAGTTCTGGCTGGAGCTGGAAGTGGTAAGACCCGATCTGTAATCTATCGGGTTGCCTGGCTGATTCAGGTTGAAAATGTTAAGCCCTGGAATATCTTAGTCGTCACATTCACCAATAAGGCTGCCCGTGAGTTAAAAGACAGATTGTTTGATCTTTTGGGAGAAAGGGGACAATCTGTATGGATTGGCACTTTTCACTCCATTTGTTTAAGAATCATGAGATATGAAATCTCACATCTTAAGGGGTTCAATTCTGACTTTTCTGTATATGACAGAGATGACCAGGTGTCTGTTGTTAAAAAAGTTTATAAAGCACATAACATCGATAAAGACGTTTTTCCTGTTCAAAAAACAATCAGTTTAATCTCAAAATTTAAATCTCAGCTGATTACACCGGAAAACTTTTTTGATTATCAGGACAATAGAATTCAAAATAAAACATTTCACCTGATATATAAGTCTTATTGTGATTATTTGAAGCATAATAATGCCATGGACTTTGATGATATTCTGCTCTATATGGTTGAACTGCTGGAAATGAGTCCTGATGTACTGAATAAATATCAAAATCAGTTTAGATATATCATGATTGATGAGTATCAGGATACCAATTATGTGCAGTTTAAGATTATTCATTTACTGTCTAAAAAGCATCAAAATCTTTGTGTGGTTGGCGATGATGATCAGTCCATATATGGTTGGCGTGGCGCAAATGTAGAAAATATTCTCTCATTTGAAAAAGATTATAAAAATGTAAAAACAATCAAACTAGAACAAAACTACCGTTCAACTACCTGTATTTTAAATCTCGCCAATGATATTATTAAAAATAATAAAAACCGACATTCTAAAGAATTATGGACAAACATAGAAGGTGATCAGTTACCTCAGCTGATTTCTCATGACAATGACAATGAAGAGGCAAGATATATCGCTGAAGAAATTGCATTACTTCGTGATAAAAATACAATATTAAATGAGTGCGCTGTACTTTATCGTACTAATTTTCAATCTCGTGTATTGGAACAGGCTTTTTCAAAATATCAAATTCCCTATCAGGTAGTTGGAGGAATCAATTTTTATCAGCGTTTGGAGATTAAAGATATGATTGCCTGGCTACGTGTCATTACAAATCCTAATGATAATGAAAGCTTATTAAGAGTGATTAATCTACCCCCCAGAGGCTTAGGTAAAACAACTATTACAAATCTCATTCAGACTGCACTGGTAAACAATTTGCCCCTTTATCAGATCATTAGTCAGAAAGAATACATTGCCTCTGTTTCAAAAAAAGCGAAAGCCAGTTTGCTGGATTTTGTCAGCAATATTGAAAATTGGAAGAGTCAGGCAGGAAATGTCTCTGTTGTGGAAACAATAAAAGATATTATCTCTGTTTATAACCTGGAGGACTATTATCAGAATATTGATGAAGGAAAAGAACAGACTAAGCTGGAAAATATGCGGGAGTTTATTGCGGCTGCTTCCGACTTTACTGAAAATTATTATGCTGAACATCAGCAATTTCCAGAAATATCTCTTTTCCTGCAATTTTTGAGTCTTCAGACTGATTTGGACAATGCAGATAAAGATAGTCAAAAGGAAGCCGTTAAACTCATGACCATGCATAATGCCAAAGGACTTGAGTTTGATTATGTCTTTGTTTCTGGTCTTGAAAAGGGTCTGTTACCTCATCTTTTTTCCAGTAATAGTGAAAGTGAAATAGAAGAAGAAAGACGTTTGTTTTATGTCGCAGTTACCAGAGCCAGAAAAAGATTATATCTTAATTATGCACATTCACGCCGTATGGGAGATTCATTTCAAAGTAGTTCACCCAGTATTTTTTTGGGAGAATTAAATACTGAACTGTACGAAGAAGTAAAGGCTTCTTTCTGGGAATTTCATGCGCCCAGAAAGGTTAATTACAAGCCTGTTGTCCAAAAAGAAAAGACTTATATCTCTGAAAATGAAAAATATTATAAAATTGGTCAAAAAATATTGCATCAGCAATTTGGTAAGGGAGTTATTATAAATGTGGACGGTTTAGGAAAAGATGCAAAACTGACCATCTCTTTCTACAATGGGACCATGAAAAAAATAATAGGAACATGGGTGGAATTAGAAGATGAGTAAACAGAAAAATTTTTTTAAAACTTTAACTGCTGTTATTTGCTTTGGCTTGTCAATCACATTATTGAGTGCAGAGAAGTATGCCGGAGAAATATTCAAAATGGGCTCAGGTGTCCGAAATGTTGCTTTAGGCAGAACTGGATTGACTGACTCTGAAAGTACTTCAAAAGCGTATTGGAATGCTTCTTTATTAGCATTACAGGAAAATGCTTCATTTGAAATGATGCATGCAGAAGAATTTGGTGGAAACCTGCAATATGATGTGTTGTCAGGGAACATTGGCAATAAGAGTAATATGGGATTTGTAGTCACTCGTATTGGCATTGACAATATTAAACTAAGCAAAGTGCCAAATACTGATTCGCTTCCATCTAATGACAATCGTCCTTTTGCGTATAAAACAGTTAATAATGCAGATTATATATTATGGTTAGGATTTGGACGGCAAGTAAATGATAAACTTTTAATTGGACTGAGTCCAAAAATAGTATATCGAAATATTGCTGAAGAAAATGCCTATGGTTTTGGTGCTGATATAAGTTCAACCTGGTTAATCAATAATAAATTCACAGCAGCAGCGCGATTAAGAGATTTTTTCACAACTCAGATGTATTATGAAAATGGGACACATGAGATTGTTAATCCAGGTCTTGATTTGGAGACGTCTTATGCTTTCCAGATTCCGAAAATAGATAAACAAATCAAAGTCTTTATCAATTCAGAAATTAATTTTGAAAATATGAAGGATGCAGCGACAATTTCATCAGGTATGATGAGCCTTGACTTGCATTCAGGGCTGGAGATAATTTTAAATCCATCTTTTAGCCTGTATAGTGGGTATGATATTGACCATATCACTGCAGGTTTTACAATGAACTATAAGAAATTTAACGTGAATTATTCCTTTGAACAGAACACTGAATTGGATAATTCACACAGAATGTCTGTCGGAGTCAGATTGTAGGGCAAGCAACCTGCTTGTCAAAATAGATACTCAAGTTTGAAGTAGAACAAGCAACCTGCTTGTCAAAAATAAATACACAAGTTTGATGTAGGGCAAGCAACCTGCTTGTCAAAATAGATATGCAGCTGACAGCTTGCGTTAACGTGAAAAACTACAGGAGATCAAGTTGAAACAAATCGCTTTATTAGGGATGAGTGGTTCCATAGGAAACTCAGCATTAAAAGTTATATATAATCATCAGGATGATTATCATATTAGTCTGGCATCTGTTCATCATAATATAGATAATGCAATTAAAAATGCAGTTCTTTTTAATATCCCCAGGATATGTATCACTGGACAATCAGCAGAAAGAATAAACGAGAGTGATTATCCAGGTATTAAATTTTATTATGGTCAGGATAGTCTGATAGAATTATTAGAAAATGATGATTATGATATTTGTTTAAATGCGGTAACCGGTTCCGCTGGATTACCATATACAATGACCGTGTTAAAAAGGGGTAAGGATTTAGCGCTTGCCAACAAAGAGTCTCTTGTGATGGCAGGTCATTTGGTTAAAGAACTCTTAATTACTTCTGAAAGTCGAATACTGCCTGTTGATAGTGAGCATAGTGCGATATTTCAATGCATGTTCGGACATAGTAATGATGAGGTAAAATCTTTGCATATTACTGCTTCTGGAGGACCTTTTAGAACCTTGCCTCTGGATGATTTTAAATATATCACTGTTGAAAATGCACTCAAACATCCTACCTGGAGTATGGGAACAAAAGTTACTATAGATTCTGCAACGATGTTTAATAAGGGTTTAGAAGTTATTGAAGCGCATTGGCTCTTTGATTTGCCTTATACACAGATCAATGCAATTATTCATCCACAGTCAGTGATTCATTCCATGCTTGAGTTTGTGGATGGTTCTATACTCGCTCAAATGAGTAAACCAAGTATGGAGTTACCCATTTTATATGCTTTTTCTTATCCAAAACATATTTGTTCTGATAATGTAAAAACCGATTTATTCAGTTTGCCTTCTTTGACTTTCGAAGCAATTGATCAAAAACGTTATCCTTTATTTTATATAGCACTTCAGGCAGGTGTAAGTGGAGGTTTGTATCCTACTATCATGAATGCAGCCAACGAAGCTGCATTAAAACTGTTTTTAGATAGAAAAATTCATTTTACTGACATTGTAAATGTTATAGAAGATGCTCTCAATTTATATGAAAATCAAATCAACCCAGCGTTAAACGATATTATTTTATGCAATCAGAACGTCTATGAAATGATGCTTAAAAAACATGAAGTAAGGTGAATTTTAACGATTTCTGCTGTATATCTATAATAGATAATTAACTGTTTAAGCAGTTAGATTATATGAAATCAGCAAGAATGATCAGGTCAATATATTTATTTATTGATCTGATCTCTGCATTTTAATCATATATGGGCTAGAATGCATTAAGTGAGAAAGCTATTGAAAAGCAACCTTGATTTAAATGGCTATACCAAGAAGTCTTGGATACGGAAAATTGCTGTTTACTGTCACTAATATTGATGATCAGATTAACCTAAATATTCTGTTTGATACAGTAATCAGATTTACAATTTTCTCAGAGATCAGATTGACCAGACTATGTATCATTTATATTATGCGCATCAGGAGAAAATGATAGATTATTGATTCTGAAAACCCTTAATCTATTTTTTCGTGCTATCTTTCCCCCTTTTTAAGCTTGCTTATTTAATTATAGAAATCTTATCACTTATTTCATAACCATCGCAGTTTAGCTTATAAAGATATACACCTGAAGGGAGTTTAACTCCGTTTTCATCCTTGCCATCCCAATAGAATGTACTTTCTCCTTCTTCACGCCAGCCTTTCATAAGCGATCTTACTTTTTGACCTTTAATGTTGTAGATATTTAATTCAGAATTCCCTGGTTGATTTAATTTTACCTGGAAATTCCCCATATTGGCATTAGTACCAATAAGCGGATTCGGGTAAAATCTTATCTGAGCAGGTTTTAGAGAAACAGTTGTATCTTCATTGCTCATAAAGCTTTGTCTTTCATACGCGCCGATATCAATTCCATTACCGGATACACGCGGATTGCCTGCTAAGTCTGTTTCAGGCAGAACAAAACCTTCAGGTAAATTTAATGTCCCTGCATCAATTAAAGGAGAATTTGATGCAGGCATGTAAGGAATATCCTGCCAGGGATACAGCATGGGATTTCCGCTTATAATGTTTTCGGTGATGCAGTTAAATTCATTATTTGTTTGATAATCAACTTCAATCGTTTCATCTCCATCTTTAAAAAAGCAGTTCTTGTATTCCACATTCATATCAACATCTACAACATAATGCTGGATTTTATTGGCATAATGATTATTGATAATTGAATTATACATGTTTAAATTTGCAGAGCCCCACACATTAACCGATCCACATGAATTGATGGAATTATTATTGATAAGGCTGATGTTTGATGCATAAAATGGCTGATGATCATATTCCAAAGTACTGGCACCAAACCATAACAAGAGATTGAGCGCTTCTTCGGTTACTGCCGAAGTTGCATTGTTACTGATATCGGTAAGTAATATGTTTGATAGATAAAAGGGGACATCGGGTGAATTTTGAAAGACTGACGTACCACAAGCTAAACCAATTCTAAAATTACTGGCTGATATATTAGAGATTGAAACCGGTGTTTTCATTTGTATGGCACTTAGATATCCCTGCCCATTACCGATAAAATGAATATCATTTAGTTTTAGTCCTGAGTAATCATGCATCTCAAAAGCTGTCCTTGAATGTGAGTCATTACTGTTATCAATAATAACATGATTCATTTCAAAGTTTTCTGATCGAATATATATTTTTGCATGTGCGTATTTTTCTGGCGCATTTTCAATTTTCATATACTCGATTGTGTTGTTTTTAGTACCGAGGGTTCTCAAAACAGAAGAAAATCCACCTCCGTCTATCGTAAAATATCCGTTTTGACCTTTTAGATTGATATTAGATTTTAGCTTTAATGGTAATAATGAAACGCCTTCCTCAAAGGAATAAATGCCAGGCTCTACAAAGATCGTTTTTCTGTTATTATCAGCTCCTTTTATTCTTAATACAGCCTGAAAAAGTGTTTTTAAGGGCTGATCGGGACTTGTCCCGCTATTATTATCATCACCCCAGGGACTGACATAAAGATCTGAATCAATTTCCTGGACTAAACCTTCCCTGATGTCACAGGTATAGTTGTAATGTTGCTGATCTTCTACGTCTAAATATTGGGCAAAGATATGCATCCTTAAGAAATTATCACTGGCCTGCGGAACTGTAAATTTATTCAGGTAAAAATCAAAGGAATTATAACCCATCACAGCAATATCTGTTGCCATCTGCCCTGTGTTAAAGTATATATCATTGCGTCTAATTGGATCCATCGTAACGACAGGATATTCTGTACTTTCCATAAATCGTGTAATCATCAGACCCCCAGGAAACATTCTGCCTAAAGCAGCATTGTATCTAATTGTATTGGCTATTAATATTCCGGATGATTGGAAAATTCCGAGTCCTCCTCCTTCTTGCAAATAGTTGTATTGAATTATATTGTTTTCTATAATAAAATTTGAGCAATATCTGACGTTAACTGCTGAATACTCATACATTTCATTTTCAACACTATAATCTCCCGTAGCATGTTGAAAAGTAAAACCGGCAATCTTCACATAGGGAGAGTATAGGGCATACAAACATGCTCCATTAAAGTTAACATCAATGACAGTCTGAGAGGCATACAAACTGTCTCCGGTGGTCAGATATAAACTGCCAATAGTCAGCGCTTTGTTTTGAATTTTTAATCGTTCATTGTAAGTCCCAGGATATACGAGAACAGTGTCGTAATCTGCTGCCACATTGATAGCAGTCTGAATAGATGAAAATGATTGATTTTGTCCGACATGATGAATCAATGCGCTCAGTGATAAAGTAAATATCCAAATGAAGATAAAAAAGTATTTTCTCATGCTAATCCTTTCTGAATCAGACAGGGATGTAAATCATCCCTGTCTTTGATAATTTGTAATTATTTCAATATCAGGATTTTTCCTGTTTTACTCATCATTAGATTTGATATACGGAAGTAATAGACACCATTGGAAACAGTCTTTCCCTCTTCATTCAGCCCTGTCCAAACGATTGAATGAGTGCCTGCAGATAAATGCTGATTTAGCAGTTGTTTTACTTTCTGACCTTTAATATTGTATATATCAATTTGTATATCAGATGATTTATCTATCGAAAATTGAATATTGGTACTTGGATTACAAGGGTTTGGATATGCCCTGCAGTTTAAAATATCTTCAATAATTGCTGAATGAGTATTATTGTTCCGATATAGTTTAATGCCAGTATAACCTATCTGTCCTGCGATCAGAGAAACATTATTTTTTAATCCAATGACTTCTGCCTGTAAACTGATTTCCTGCTCTTTCTTATCATTTGTAACAGCTCTAAAAGAAAGGACATGTCCTTCATAATTTTGAGAGTAAATCAGAATCTGAACCGGAGAACTGGTTACTTTACTTGCTCCAATACAATCATTACCAGCATATACGGCTATTTATTCATATCCTGAAGTTTCATCAATATTGTCTATCATAATGGTTTCATAGTTCGCTTGCTGAACATAAGAAAAATGTTTTGTATAGTTATAGTTGGGATACTGAGTGCATTGATTCTTACTGCCATTAATACGACCTTTTTGCCAGGTAAAATTGCTAATACTTTCCCCCTGTTTTAACTCAATGATATACATTTTGCCAAACTCCATGATTAAGGAATTGGCATTCATCGTGGGAATAATAGCTGGATCTAATTTTGTATTTCCGGATTGATCCTGGTATTGCCAGTTTTCACCATAAACATTGGCTACTTTACTGAGATGACTGCCTAAAGCCTGAGCAAGACTCTGATTTTCCATCAGCCAGTATCCGACCCATTCTTTGACTCCGGAGCTGATATTCACAGTTGATGTCTGAGGAATAACATTTCCGATTTCCTCGTTTTGCAGGCTGATACCGGTTGGTACATACAGTTTATGCCCATTGGTAAAGTTAAAGGTATAGCTACCTGATCTTATCCAAATATTATTTGATGGATCTCTGTACCAATAGTTATCTGTAGGTCGTGATAAAGTATTTTGCCAGTAAGATTTAGTTGTGTTGGTGAATGATGCAATGGGTATTGGATTACTTTGCATAATCGGAAAAGATTCCCAATGCCAGGTGATATTACTGTTCATTATACGGTTCATCATATTGTATAAATAAAACCTGTAATTAGTACTTCTGCCATTGACAGGCATATACTGGACATGATATGGACCTGAACTTTCAAGTAAGTCTAATATTGGAGCTTGTGATGTTCCATAGTTTATATATCCTGCTTTTGTTGTATAAATATATGGATTTTGAAAATTTTGTGAATTCATGTTGGAGAAGAAGTTCATTGTGTCGCCATCTTCATAACCAAAGGTCTGAAACCCATCACATAAGACAAAAGATTTATCAGCGTAATTGGTTGTAAAACTGCTATGTTCCATCATTGCATCAAAATAATGAAGAAATTCATAATTTTTATTCATCAGATGTGCCATATTATAAGCAAAGTACTTTGCTGAGTTAAATGTAACTCCGTTTAGATTGTTTTGTTGTTGAATCGTTGAATATAAGGTTGAGGAAATACCATTTGTATATGTGTCCATACTACTGGTATTTGTAATCGTACCATGATGCATAAACGCATAATACTTATTTTGACTTTCCCATACCAAAGGAAATGGATCAGGCACATTGTAAGGTGCTTCAGTCGCTCTACGCGCATGTACCATTACAATATAAGGACTGCTGTTTGCAATGCTGTTTATTGTCAGAGAAAATTTGGGATCAGAATAAATATCTCTTGAACTGGCATATTTATAAGGACTGCTTGTTTGAGTGTAGGTATCTCCTGAAACATGCTGGTATAAGATACCCGGAATAGGCTCCCCATTTTGATTGAAAGCCACGATTCCCCATCCATTGTTTCTGTTGTGTAGATAAGCATCATCTTTAAACGCATTGAGTGCAATTAGAAGTTTCTCAGAATTAAGTGGTTGACCATTACGACTTGTTACTATCATCAAATCAGCATGTAGATTAATCATACATGTCAGTGAGAGGATAATAATCCACATAAAACAAAGCATTTTCTTTTGCAGGTACATTTGTGCCTCCTTTATATTAATGCATAACCACTAAAACCATATATATATATATATGTCAAGATATTTTTTAAGAAATATTAGAATAAGTAATATTTATTTTTGTAATGACTATTCCTATATATTTAAAAGTGTATATGTATAATAAAAAAGAGTGCATAATTATATACTTTATAAAAGTAGCGAATAGTATTTTAAAATCGTTTTTTCTTGACAATAATTCATTTTTATATTAGTATAAAAATAAGATAAGGAGAACCTTTATGAAAAAGCTATTTTTGCTGTTACTTGGATTTCTGGTTACTTCACTTTATGCAATGGAAGAAAACAATTCTATTTTTATCAAAGGATATTTAGCTGATATCTGTAATGATGATCAGGGAAATGTCTATTACCTTCAACATGACTTTGAGAATAAGATGTTGAATGTATTTATGGCTGATTCTTTGTTTTTACAGCCAAAACTAATCTCACGAATATCGCAGGATAAACTCCATAGTACTCATGTAGTAATTGACTATGATTGTAAAAAGAAGCAAATTCATGTTATAATTTCAGATTTTTATAATCAAAGAGCCATAAAATCGGAGGTTTTTGATTTATACATCCCCACAGACCGATATACTGAATTAGCAGAAAAAGACTTTATTAAAAATAAAAAACTAAGCAAATTAGTTAATAAATGGTTTTATGAACGTAAGTATTATCAATTGGGTTTATCTGAAAAAACCAATGACATGAGATATCATAAAGAGAGCTTTTTCTATGACAAGAAATGTTCTCAATCCGGAAAAACAGTTGCCATTCTGGAAGAAGAGAAATTCCCTGATAATGAAATCAGACAGCGTATTTATATCTGTAACTCTAAAGGAAAAGTGTTAAAAATATTTCAAAATCAGTTTATCTATATAAACACGCCCCTTAATTCCAGATTTAAGATATCTAACGACAGGATTTATATTTTTGTCAGATATAGTACTGTCTGCAATGGAGATCCCTATTACAGAAACTTTATATATGACCTGGATGGTAATCAGATTATAAACGAAAAAAGAGATCCCCGTATTGCTGAAATATATGATTCACTTCAAAAAAATGATTTGAGTATATTAGATAATTTTATGAGTCAACTGGCAGATTCCAGTATTGCCATTACCGAGGAAGAGCTTGCTGTTCTGCCGGAAAATATTCGGAAGGTTTATCTGCTTTATGAAGAACTTCTAAGTTCAACCGATTATGAAATGAAAAGATATCATAAAGGCAAGGAATATTTTGAAGAGAATCCAGGAAAATATGAGATTATTCCATGGAATCTGACCTATTATGTGAGTCGTGATTCTGTTTTTTTATACGGAATTGCTGCTTCTGGAAAGAATAAAGAGAAAATCACAATCAAAAATATTCGTCCCAGAGTCAAAAGTACAAAGCGGGTCATCTATCTCGACTCAGTGAATGATTTATTATTGACCCGGGCATTACCGGCTTCAAAAATGGAACTACTCGAAAGCTTGTTTAATTCTACTCAGACTCAAATGGGTCCATTTCACATCATGTCAAATGGTTCTATCACTATCTATTTAAACAGGGAAATGAATCAGGCAAAAATACTCATCTTCAGATCAGATGTTGGAGGTATAAAGTCTTATATCTGGGAAAAAGACCAATGGATAGAGGGTGGATATGAATGAAAAGAATCAATAAAGATGAGATCCGTATAGATTTCTCTGCAGCTACTATTGATGATAAGGCAGAGATTTTCAATCTATTCGAATTTGTGATCAGAGATAACTTTTACAGAGATCAGATTGATCAGACTATGCATGATTTTATGTTGGAAGAGATTGAAAATCAGAAGAACTCTTTTTCAGCGAGTTTTATTCAGCAAAATGATAACCGATATTTCAAACTGACAATTGATCAAACGATCTGTGGTGTTATTGCTTATGGTAAAGCAGGGGAACTGATTACGGATCATTTGCCAATTCCATTTGATATGCCAGAGATCAAGAGCGTGATGATTTTACCAGACTATCACCATCAGGGTTTAGGAACTTTTCTTTTTGATCACCTGATTGAAATCATCAAAGCGCAGGGGTATAATGGTTATTGCCTTGATTGTGGTTATCGCTGTTCTCAAGGCTTCTGGATTAAAAAACTGAGTGAACCAGCTCTGTGTCTGAAGGATTTCTGGGGAGAAGGCTATGATCATCTGATCTGGAAAAAATGAATTTTTACAGAAATGAGTGTAACAATCTTTTTCAGATAAGTTTATTTTGTATTGGGAATTATTGAGGAGAAAAATGAAACGTATCACATTTATAAGCATTATTTTAGCGATTATAACATTGATTTCAGCTGAAAACGCAACGAATAAAGGAAAACTACTTATTGAAGTTTATCCTGATAATGCACAGATTAAAATTGATGGCATAATCGAAAAGAACAGACAGATTATTGAACTGGAACCACGCGACTATATGTTGAGTATTAGTCTGGATCAACATGAAAGTATAATGGAGATGATTAAAATTAACGCAGGGGATGAGATCAAAAAAGTATATCATTTAAAAAAGATCACTTCTCAATTAAATATGGAGATTAATCCAGAAACAACAAAAATAGAGATATTTAGCAATGATTCACTTTATTATCAGACTACAGGTGATGAAAAATCCGTTAAACTTCCCTTTGGAGCTTATCATTTAATATTTACTCATGAAAATCAAATCAGAGAACTTGATATCGTGATAGATAAAGCAGTTAACAGGATCGCTCTTAATATGACCGACAATAAACCAAAAGCAAAAGTTCGTTTCTTTATAAAACCAGTAGATTCTAAAGTTTATATTACTAATGATCAGGAGAAGTTTTTCCTGAAAGGAGATGGAACTGTTTATCGAATTCCTTATGGAGAATATCGATTAAATTTGGCACATAACTATTATTTAACTCAAAATATCAGTCTCAAAATCAATGACAGTTTGGAAGTGTTTAAATATCGGTTAAGACCAGATTACAGACCTGACTACAGTTTAATCAGAATTAAAGGAAAAGATAAGTCTGATCCGAATACAGCCAATAATTTTTTGTTTGAAAAAAGAGGGGATTATAAGTTTTTAAGCATTCCATTGCTGTATCAGGGCTATCAGGATAACCTCTATATTGGGATTTTATCTGATATTAAGATTGACTTTGCCAATCAGTACTCTCTGATCAATCTGGGGAGTCTGGGTGTTATGGCACCACTCATTAATCGTCGTGATTTTCAGTTTAATGCAGGCGCTTATGCTTCTCTTGGAATTCAAACACCCTATTCCAACGGAGGATATAAGCTGAGAGTAAAACGATATTCAACCGGTGATGATGACGAAGAAGGTTATTTCTATGACAGTGGAGTTTTGTTTACAGGTTCTTTAAATTTTGAAACCGGATGTAATGTTCATCTAAAAGCTTTTCATCTTATATTAAAGGGTGGTTACAGCCTTTTCGGCAGTCAGGCAAACAGCGCTGACTGGTATCAGGATCATGAAGTGGTTCATCCGGAAAATGTTGAAAGAAATGTGCTCAAGGATAGTCATCCTTACTTTTCTATTGGGGTGGGGTTTTAATACTTTGCTTTTTGACGCTAATTACACTGAAATAACGGAAGAACATTGTTGAACCACGGATAAAACAAAACGGATGAAAAATAATATTCCAAAAACGCTTTGTAAATGCAGAATATGAGTAACATATGATTTATAGCCTGTTCAAAACCCAGAATTCCGGAGGAATGTCATATAGATAACCATGTGCGTAAGCGCATGGTAAACAATGTACTACAAAATAAAGCGCCGTAGGTGCGTCAGATATATACAAAGAGTAAGACATAGATAATTTGTTTTCGCAACGAACAAAACTACCATGACGAGGTTTTCAACAACCACTAAAGGCAATGAAATCAGGGAAAAAGCCTTGGTAAACTACGGATAAAACGGATAAAAAATAATCTTCCATAAAACACTGTGCAAAATAAGAGTTCCAAAGGAACGAAAGAATCATTGCCCAGGGCGATGCCACTGTAAAATAGACAGTTACGAATCAAGCACCGTAGGTGCTGCATAATAAAATCAGCCTTTTTACACAGTCTCCAAAAAAAAACTTGACAAAGATATTCAAAAAAGAATATTCTGCATACATAGTTTGTGAATTCAGTATTATGTTGTAAAGAAAGGAATTTTCATAAGCAATCAGGGAAAAAATGTGAAAATTCTATCAAGGTGTTGATTAAGATGGTTTCCATATCATCCTAATCCTTTTGTTGGAGAGTAATATGGGTTTTAAAAAGGCTGGTTTGTTTATATTGTTTTGTATCATTATAAAGATGATTTTTGGGTTAGGAAGCTCTAATTATCCGGATGAGTCGAATATTGTAATTGTAGATAATAGTACAACAACTCAGGTTTCCGGTATAGTCTTATCTGTCTCAATTCAAAATACTTCTCCCTTTACTGCATTTCAGATAGATTTAATCCTGCCTGATTCAGTTGATTACATTGATGATTCAGCAGAACTGACTGACCGTGCTCAGGATCATATTGTGAATGTTTCAAATGTCAATGGTCATTTGAGAATTATAGCTTATTCATTATCCTCATCAGTGTTCTCAGGTAATGAGGGTTCTGTATTAACCCTTCAGCTGGAGCATCATCTGAATCCAGGTACATACCCTGTTACAGTTGCTGAAGCGATTATTGCAGGTCAAAACTCTGAAAATATAATCACAGGTATCATTAATGGTGAAATTACTATTTCCCCCTCTCTTAATACAGATGAGCAGAATGACATACAATCTGTTTGCAAGGTTTCTGCTTATCCCAATCCATTTAATGAAAGTATCAATTTTAAGTATGAGATAAAACAAGCTTCTGATACTCATCTGATGATTTTTAATATTAAGGGTCATTGTTTGTTTGAACAAAGAAATTCAAATCTTGATCAGGGGGTTCATTCTCTTTCCTGGAAAGCAAATGAGCAATCATTGCCTTCAGGAATTTATTTTTATCAGATAGAAACCAATCATTTCAGGAAAACAGGGAAAATAATGATAATTAAATAGATAAAAAACAAAATTGGGAGGAGTTATGTTAAAGAATTTAGTATTCTTAGTGCTGTTCATAATAGCCGGTATCAGTTTATTGGCTGACACCTGGTCAACCCATCAGTTAGACCCATACAATCCTGAATATAAGCCAGGAGAAATTCTTGTCATGTTTAAAGAAGACTGTGATTTGGTCATCCAGGAAAACAGAGGTGTCATCTCAACCGGATTAAGTTCAGTTGATAAACTTCTCAAAAAAAATAAGGTAATGGCTATAGAAAAACTTTTTAAGTCTGAGAGCAGATCAGATACAAAGAAGTATATCAATGACTTTGATAAACAGCAAATCGAAGTAAAACAGCTCTTTAATATCTTCAAACTTCGGCTTGCTCATGATACAGATCTGAAAAAAGTAATTGCTGAATTAAAAGAAGACCCTTCCATAGAATACGCTGAGCTAAACTATTATTTTTATACAATGGATGTACAAACCAATGATCCCTTAACGAACACTCAATGGTACCTGAATGCCGTGAATGCTCCTCAGGCATGGGAAATCACCACCGGATACAATACACAGAAAATAGCAATTATAGATACTGGTGTGGATTGGACTCACCCTGATCTGATGAACAAAATATGGTTAAATACACAGGAAATTCCTGATAATGGGATTGATGATGATAACAATGGATTTGTGGATGATATCAGAGGCTGGGATTTTATAAATAACGATAACAATCCGATGGACGACAATTCTCATGGAACACATGTAGCCGGTATCGCAGGCGCTTCAGCCAATAATGAAACTGGTATTGCCGGAATTGACTGGAATGCCCACATATTACCATTAAAAGTCTTACAGAGTTCAGGATATGGCAGTTCAGATGTGATTGCCTTGGCAGTTGATTATGCCAGAAACAATGGCGCAACAGTTATTAACATGAGCTTAGGTTCTTATGGAGAATCTTTAACCCTTAAATATGCGTTAGAAAATGCCTATAATTATACGATTATTGTAGCAGCGGCAGGTAATGACGCTTCTTCAGTTGATCTGAGACCAATGTATCCTGCTTGTTACAGCTTTGTGATTGGAGTACAGGCAAGTAAACAATCAAGCGAATTAGCCAGCTTTTCTAATCGTGATCTATCTGGTCCTGTAATTACCGGAAACGCTTGGGGTCACAATTATGAGATAACAGCGCCGGGTGTTGACATATTAAGCACTTTCCCCAACGGAGGATATCGATCTCTTAGCGGAACATCCATGGCTTCACCCATAGTAGCGGGAGCTGTCTCGCTCATGAGATCTCATCTCCCCAATCAATCCAATGAAGAGATCTTTGCTAAATTGATACAAAGTGCTAATAACGGCATATTGGATATATCCGGCTTTTTGAATCATCAGCTTACGCCTCAGCTATCCTTTGTAGCATATACTTTGACTGATGATTCTCCTGCGTGCGACAATGATGGGATTGCCGATGCAGGAGAAACCATTCAGATTTACTTCAAAGTAAAAAACACAGGTGCTTTAGCTCAGAATGTTACTTCAACACTAAGTCTTGGTGAATTTGAAGATCCTTCAATTGCTACTATTTTAAACAATACCAGCAATATTGGTGATATATCTACTTATGCGACTCTGACAGGAGTGCAGAATCCTTTTCTCATATCTATTAATTCAAATGTAGCAAATAATCGTGACATTATGTTAAATTATACTATTTCTGGAAGTAATTGTTCCACTATTTCAGGTAATATTTCAATTAAGGTACAAAGAGGAGCAGAATACTCAGGCTATATCAGCGGGATTACCCGTTTGTCACCAGATAAAGTCCATATAATTACAGGCAATGTAGTATTTGATTCACTTGAGATTGATCCAGGTTCTACAGTACGACTCAATGATGGAGCTTCAATACTTGTGGCTAATCATTTTGTTTGCAATGGAACAAAAGACTCTCTGATTACCTTTACACACAATCAAAATGGGTATTGGAAGAATATTGAATCTCGTTCTCCCAATTCGAGTTTATCTTATTGTATATTTGAATACTCTTCTCCAAGTAATGAATTGCTTAAAGGTATTAATTCAATACATTGTATTTTTAGATTCAATTCAGGAAGTTTATTTTATTATAATGGCTATACTTTTTATAAATGTAATTTTGTTAATAATTATATTCAAATATTTTTTTTTGGCATTGAAAATTCTTTTAAAAATAATATTATAGTGAATAATATTGATATATCAAGTATGCCTTTATTACGTTTTAGAATAAATCAGATAAATGAGATAGAATCGAATATTGTATACAATAATGGTAATGCAAGCAAAAGTTTTGGGACATATTCTTCAGGTTGGGGAATTTACAATCTTCCTCCTAATTATTTTGGCACAACAAATTCTTATTACATTGAGCAACATATTCTAGATTTTTTTGAAAATAGCTCTTTACCCATTATATCTGGAGTTAATGCATTACATGCACCTCCGGCAGAATGTCATGGTATCGTTTGGAAAGTTGAAATCAATAATATTGAAACCAATATCTATGATAATCCTTACAATTCTCCAACCGGTCTAGGCGTAGTTGGCAATCAAACACTGGAGTTTAAAGTCTATTTCAACCGGGCAATGAATCCTGCTTATCAGCCATTTTTGACCTTTGGTGTCAGAGAACCCTATACCCAGCATATCGTACAGGATAACTCATCATGGAGTGCAGATTCAACCGTATGGACAGCCTATTATACGGTCGGGCTGAATACCGGAGACGGGATTCAGAGAATCCGGGTTACCGGAGCGAAAGATATGGATAATTTTGAAATCCCGGATGAATATCGAAGATTTGAATTTGTGATTCAGGCTGCAGGCTCCCAGTCTCTCAATTTTCAGGCAACTGCCGGTATCGGGAAAGTGGATTTGGAATGGCCAGGTGCAGATTTAGCAGATATATTGGGTTATAATATGTATCGTTATGAAAATATCACGGATTCGACTTATACCGAGCCAATCATCATCAATGATCGTTTAATCACTGATTCTACTTTCGTGGATTACCAGGTTACCCCAGATACCAGATACTACTACAAATATAAAGCAGTCAAAACCGATATGCAGGAAAGTGATTTTTCCAAGACTGTTTCAGCAGTTCCCTTTAATGCCACTTCCGGCGATGCTAACGGTGATATGTCAGTCAATATTTTGGATATTACCACAATCGTCAGCCATTTGTTAAATCAAAATCCCCAGCCTTTCCTGATGGATGGTGCAGATGCCAATCAGGACGGGGCAATTAATGTATTGGATGTGGTCAGAATTATCAATATCGTGATGGGCAGAAACCCTGAAGCAACAGTCTTAAAATATGAAAACAACCCTGTCCTGAAAGCGACTGATAAACAGGTAGCTATTAAAAACGGAGAGCACATTTCAGCCATGGAATTGCATTTGAAAGGCTCCGGATTATCCGATGATACGGTTCTGATACCAGGTAAAAACCTTAAAGGAATGGAATTCTCCTATAAAATCAATAAAGATCAGATAGATGTCATCATATACAGCTTATCAGCCAAAACTTTGTCTGCCGGTTTATGTGAGTTATTTACTGTCAGTAATGGCAGAATTGTTTCGGTTGAAAGT
>JAKQQL010000460.1:0-1530 GCA_029564175.1 Candidatus Cloacimonadota bacterium | reverse complement strand
CTTAGACAGCATTATTGCCGTTAGTGCAATAATTATCATTGGATTCGCGATATCATTGAGCCGCATATTTCAGAAAATTTACACACCGCTTGAGGTTTTTGCAGGAATGATGACGGGAGCAACTATTACCTGGGGAATGTTTTTGGTGTTCGCTGCCTGATTCTTTTTGATTAAATCTTTTAATTTATTAAAATAGAAGAATGCTTGAAGAAAACCAGTTTGCTTAGAGCAAACTGGTTATTGTCTGATTTATTTAATATTGTAATAGTTCTGCAGAGCCTGATAAGTTGTAGCATATTCCTGTGCGGCATTCCAGAAAATATATCCGCCGACTTTAGCGTCATGAACTGCTTTTATCTGTTCTTCCTGATATTTTTGAAAAGAAAGACCGCTTGTTTTCACCTTCATCTTAAAAGCCTGAATATACGGTACTATATGTGCATTCGAAACTCTTTCTTTAGCTCTGACTGAAGTTGTATAAACGGTATAATAAGGATCTTTCATCATTTTCTGGCTCCACGTATAATGTGAAGGATAAGCCATCGGGCAGATTACATCTGCAACCTTATCCATGGATTCCATACGCTGTCCGATGATATCATTTACATTAAGAGGGATTCGTCCGAAGACATCTGCGGCAACACGCACATTATAAGATTTAACTCTTTCTTTTGTAGTAGAAATGAGTGTTTCTACGAATGAGTACCTCTGTTCCAACGTGAGATGCTTTAATTTTGAAGAATCTTCAAATCTGATATAATCGAGCTGAATTTCCTTAAATCCGTTTTTTGCAGCACTTTCACTAACTGCATAAATTGATTCGAGTTTTTCCTTTGAAACCGGATAAACTGTAAGTCCGTCCTGAAAGCAGACAACACGGGCAATAGGGTGAAGACCTGCATCAAGAATCATCTTGACATTCTCTGCCGGAGTTGCACATTTATTTCCCGGAGCCGGCTGAACATCAATAACAAGCGTATTTATATTGGATTTTTTAGCCATTTCAATGAACTTAGCTAATTTTTCAGGATTTTTTCCAGAAGGCTGAGTCAGATAAATTCCTCTGTAAAAATCAGGAAAAACATATGCTTTTGATTCGGCGGTTTTAACATCTTGTTTGATGTCATTTTTTTTGTCTGAATCTGAAGAAATTGTTTTGTTGGCAACAGCTGCAGCAACAGCCAATACCGACACTAAAGAAAACGCAATAACAATAAATTTTTTCATTTTGAACCTTTACTAATAATTAAGCTGGATGCATGAACTGTTTAAAATATCGGCAATATTTGACAAGCAAAAGATATCTTTTGTTAAGATATAAATTATTTTAGCAATGTTTTGATGAATAAAGTAAGTCGTTAAACAAATATGAATATTATATTGACGAATTTCACTGCTGTCCCATAGAATCATGAGAAAATAAGAAAAATGCTATTAATTCTCAAAGGCGTTGATTATGTTGGAATCGCAAAACACCAATAAAATCAATACGATCGGAGAATTAATAGCATGTTTAAGACAAAATGTATC
>JAKQQL010000432.1:0-5711 GCA_029564175.1 Candidatus Cloacimonadota bacterium | reverse complement strand
AACTTTTAACAATGATGAGAACAACACTGCTAACGAAAGGTAGCATTACAGAAATTTCGAATCGAGACTATTCACCGCCGCCTCTTGATACTTCACAACCTTTTTTGGAGGGTTTGTCATGTTAAACCGGACAGCAGTGATGTTCCCTACAATCTTGGCGTCTATGGGTTGTAAGATTAATGGAGACAGGCTCGGTCTTGGCGTAAATTTGTTTAGCGGGATGAAAACTCTTATAGAAAGGTACGATGAAGAAACACTAAATCGAGAGTTGATGACGAATAATACTGTATATGCTCTATTGGAAGGTAGAGTTTCCGCGAATCGAGGTAAAGGACATTAAAGACGATTTTTAAAGTTTTCTCTTTGTGTGTAACTGACAATGGTCTGTTTCTCCTGGTATTTTGTAGTCTTTGTAAACCACAGTATATCAGAAATCCCGATGCCTTTTTAGCCGCTATTATCGCACTTCAGATTTGAACTGGCGATTGTTTAAGAAAAAAAGAATGATCTGAAAGAGGGTATTAAGAGATACATTGCTTTTTACAAATCCAAACGATTCCATCAATCTCTGTACTATGCAACTCCGGATGATATGTACTATGCGACAATCTCAAATCGAGAAGAAAATCTTTTAGGTTTTCTGCATAAATCAAGAAAGTAATTCTCTGATCCTCTATAAATAACTGTATTGACACAGAGGGCAGTATACTATTACTGAAACTTAAACCAATGTATATTTCTTCACGTTCAGTAAAGGTTAGATGTGTATATCTTTTTTGTTATTCAGTGTTATTTATTTCAATTGCGATTCTCCTGCATTTTGTTGTTGTGGTAAACACACAATACATTTTTTTGTCGCTACTGGGGAGGGTTTAGGCCACCCTCCCTTTTTGCACTTCGTCATTGAATCCGGGGGGGGTATATGTATCAGAATTATAAACATTTATTTTTTGGAGATGGTAATTAATGTATATATATCAAAATCGGTTCCTTACATATTGTGTACTGTTTTATAATGAAAAATTACAAAAAATACCTAGTGCTGATGTTTATAAATTAAATCAATATGCAGTAAAAGGTTTCTTAAATACAACTTTTACAACAATACACATTGATCTGACAAAAGATGAAAATGATATTTTTTCAAACTTTGAAAAAAATACAAAATATGAAATTAATCGTGCGTTACAAAAAGATTCATTAACAGTTTCCGATGTTGATATGGATTCAGAATTGATTGGTTTTATGAATGCTTACGATGAATTTGCTGAATCTAAAAATCTTCCTTTACTCAATAGAAAAGAATTACAATTATTAGTTGATAGTTCATTACTTGTAATTAGAAAAATTAATGATTCAAACCAACAGACTCTCGTTTATCATAGTTATATTACAACCGATGATCGCGCAAGGCTTTTACATTCATTCTCATTTTATCGAACAAAAGAAAATAGCAACAAAAGCTTGATTGGAAGAGCTAATAGATTACTACATTGGAATGATATTTTATATTTCAAGAATAATCAAATTAAAGTGTATGACTTGGGTGGTATTGATACTGATATACTCAATTCTGAAACTCAAGCAATTAATAAATTTAAGCACTGTTTTGGTGGAAAGATTGTTACAGAATATAATGTTCAAAACCCTGGAAGTATAAAAGGTTTTATTTACTTATTAGGTAAAAAATGCAAAATACTAAAAATATGAAAGTTTTCTTTATAATTCCATCGCTTGTTGTTGGTGGAGCAGAAAGAATTGTTGCTTTACTCGCACACAATTGGAGCGAAAAAGAAAATTCGATCACAATAATTACGTACCAAGATCAAGATAAAGATTTCTATAAGGTACAATCTCCAACCAAAAAAATTTGTATTTATCCTACGTTTTTTTCTGAATCAATTCTTAAATACATACAAATCATAGCGAGACTTCGGAATATTTTTATTTTTAATAAGGACAGTTATTTTATTTCTTTTTTACCTAAAGCAAATATTCTTTGCTTAATAGCTTCAATTGGCCTAAAAAGACGTCTTGTTATTTGTGAAAGAAATATTATTAATGATCCAGATATTGATAAGAAGCAAGATTTCTTCCGAAGAGCTCTATATCCTTTTGCATGGAAAATATCTGTGCAACATGAAGAGATATATAATGAATTTGTATTACATTTTAAGAAAGTTAACAAAGAAAAAATATGTATTACTCCAAATCCAATTAGAGAAATAATTCCAAATTCTGATTATTTATTACCTTCATTAATTAAGGATAAGAAAAGCAAAACGAAATTATTAGCAATTGGAAGGTTTACATCTGTTAAAGCTTTTCTTGATTTATTAATAATTTTTAAATCTGCACTGGAAAAATCATCTGAACTTTTTTTAACTATTATTGGTGATGGACCCGAATTTGAACTATGTAAAAAATTTGTAGATGATAACAAGATGAACGATTTTGTATATCTTCCTGGTAAACTAAATATAGTTGATAATTGGCTATGCGCTTCAGATGTATTTGTCAATACATCAAAATATGAAGGTTTTCCGAATGTAATAGCAGAGGCTTTATCAGCAGGATTACCAGTTATAGCTTTCGATGCTCCTTCAATAAAAGTATTAATTAAAGATACAATAAATGGTTTTGTCATACCTGATAGATCCATATCATTATTTGCAGATAAAATTCTATATTTGGTCAACAATCCAATAGTACGCAAAAAAATGGGCTTGGAAGGTAAAAAGTTTAGTTGTAAATACTCATTAGATTCAATCAATAAAATTTGGTTTGAAAAGGTTTTAATATGAAAAAGAAACCAAAAATACTTTTGTTAGTTGATTATCCCGAATGGGCTTTTGATATTTGCGCGTCGGCATATACCAAATATCTTGAAGATGAGTTTGTTTTCGTTAAAAAGTATAAATCGCAAAAACCATTGTTAATTCCTTTTAGCTATGATTTGATACATGTTTTTTGGTGGGGAGAGCAGTATTACAAAAAGTTTTTCTGGCCAAAGAAGAAAATACTAAAAGAAATAAGTTCCCACAGATGGGAAGACGATCCACGATATGGTCCCTGCACTCCCGAGCAAATGAAAAACAAGTATCTCTCTGATGCTTCTTGGCTTTTTACGACATCCCAAAGACTTTTTGATGTATTTAAACCGATTTGCGATAATTTATCGTTAGTCAACAATGGCTATTCTGATGAATTATTCAATTATAAGACAGATCGTTCTGGCGATTCGTTTTCTATTTGTTGGGCTGGCAACATTGAAGATGAAGTTAAAGGGATTAAAGACATAATAATTCCCGCAACTATAAATAGATATAGTTTCAATATTGCATCAAAACTAAAACAAACTGAATTACCCAACTTTTATAATTCACATGACGTGTATGTGGTTGCTTCGCGTCATGAAGCAAGTCCATTGCCTCTTATGGAAGCCATGGCCTGCGGATGTTTTCCTGTATGTACTGATGTTGGTATTGTTCCAGAATTAATAAAACACAAAATTAATGGTTATGTAGTAAATAATCGTTCAGTTGATGCTTTTCTAGAAGCCTTTTCATGGTGCTCCGATAACCTTGACTTTATAAGAAAAGCTGGAAAAGACAATAGCATATTGATACGTGAAAAAAGACGGTGGGAGGTTTGTGCAGAATCTTTTCGAATTGCTTACAAACAGGCATTGAGGGCAGGGAAATGAAACCTGCATTTATCATTACTATTGATACTGAACCAGACAACCAATGGATTCCTGGTGCTAGCATCACCTGTAATAATCTACGCTTTATTCCTCGTTTTCAGAATTTAGCAGAAACATACGGATTTAAGCCAGTGTGGCTAACCGAGTACAATGTTGCATGCGATAAGTGGTTTGTCGAGTATATATCGAGCAAATTAATTATTGGAACATGCGAGATAGGTATTCATCCTCATGCATGGACCTCTCCCCCCATATTTCCACTTACTGAAAATGATCAAATTTATAAACCTTATATGACCGATTATCCTGTTGAAGTTATTGAACAAAAGATTTCTATTCATAGTTCATTGCTTAAATCACAATTCGGTACAGTGTTATCTCATAGATCAGGTCGATGGGCAATGAATCAAGCTTATGCTCAGATACTTATTAAAAATGGAATACGATATGATTGTACAATTAATCCCGGCATTGTGATTCCTCCCTCATCTTCCATATTTTCAGAAAATTCATGCGACTATACTAAGTTTAAACATGAAGTTATTGATCTCGGAGAGTACTACTGTCTAGATAAATCAAAATTATATGAAATACCCTATACAGTACTTGTGAACCATAAATTACAAAATAATAAAACAATCCCTCATTTCGTAAAAAAACGATTGTTTCCGATTCGGTATTTACGTCCAGATGGTACAAACCTGAAATCATTATTATACATTGTTAAAAAAGCAAAAAGAGAGAAATGGCCATATCTTCAGTTTATGCTTCACTCATCCGAGCTTATGCCAGGATGTAATCCTACTTTTAAAACACCTGATTCTATTGAGAAGCTATACAAAGATCTAGAAATATTATTTAGAGTGGCCAGTAAATCGTTTTCTGGACAGACACTCACTGAATTTATGAAATACAGAACCTCAGTATGAAATCCATAAAAAAAATACGGCGCAAGCTTCAAAAACTTTTCTTCCAGGAACAATGGTCGCTGCTTGTCTGCGATGCGGAAGGGAACATACTGAAGCATATTGCTCCGCCTGAAGATCGTATCTGGGCAGACCCCTTCCCTATTGAATACGATGGGCGATATTTGATTTTTATTGAACAGCAGTGTGCCGGAAGCAACGGTACGCTCGGATATGTCGAATTGTTCGACGATCTTTCAGTTTCGGATTTCAAGCCGATTCTGGAAAAACCATATCACCTTTCCTGGCCGAATGTGTTTAATCATGGCGGAGTCTGGTATCTTATTCCAGAATCGAACGAACATGGGAAGGTCGATCTTTACCGCGCTGCGGAGTTTCCGGACAAGTGGGAGTTTGACCGGACACTTTTGGACAATGTAAGTGCGGTTGACACAATGCTTCTTGAGCATGATGGCCTGTTCTGGCTGTTCACCAGCATTTCAGGGTTACCCTCCGGCGGACAGGTTACAGGATTCAACAATTCGCTTTCCTTGTTTTATGCGCATTCGTTTCCGACTACCAGCTGGACAGCGCATGCGGGCAACCCTGTTGTGCACGACGCGTCGAATGCGCGGATGGCGGGACGGTTTCAATGGGCCGATGACGGTTCTCTTTTGCGCCCCGCGCAAAACTGTCTGATCGAGTATGGAAGAAGTGTCAGCGTGCAGAGAATCCTGGAGCTTTCAAATGACGTGTATCGTGAGGCTTCAGTGTATGCAGTTCTTCCTGAAAAATACCTTGATGCGGTGTGTACGCATACGCTGAATCGGTGCGGGAAGTATGTGATACGGGATATCAAGACAAGGAAGTTCAGGCTGTGGTGATTATCGGGCTTTTCCTTAATAAGGAAATCAGGACGGGCGCGAACCGCCGGTATCTTGAATTGATGGAGGCGCTGGCGAGGCGCGGAAACCGGGTGTTCGTTGCGATGAACTCCCTGCTCGAGTACCAGCCGGAGTCGTTTGTTCGGGTCGAGATTTGCATTCCGTATGTCCGCAAAGGTTTTCCTCCGGCGTCGTTTTTGTTTGCGCACAAGTCGC
>JAKQQL010000416.1:0-1667 GCA_029564175.1 Candidatus Cloacimonadota bacterium | reverse complement strand
AAAACCGAGATTCCGTTTTGTCTGCCGCTGAATTCCTTGATTCGTTCACCGTTCTTCTGTACGTGAAAAACTATAAAATTGTTTTTCGCGTTTATAATTGAATCAGAAATAGTTCTTTCAATCGTCGAACGGAAAATCTTTCCGTTTTCATCCGCGCTTCTCGCCGATCTCACAATCCGCGGAACGGTCATCAGCATCAAAACCGAAATTAAAGCAAGAATGACAACAACTTCAAGCAGTGTAAAACCGGAATCGTCTTTTAATCCCATGATTTGATGTCTGCTGCATTTCCTGTTCCGCCTTCCTTACCGTCGGACCCATAAGACAACATCTCAAAATTACGTGAAGAATCACCAGGTGATCTGTATATAAAATCATGCCCCCATGGATCTTTTAAATCTTTGTTTGATAAATAGCCACCCTCTTGGAAATTCGCAGGAACTGGGTCAATTGTTGCAGGCTCGACAAGAGCTTTAAGTCCCTGTTCGGTTGTCGGATAGGTCTGATTGTGCATGTTATAAACTTCAAGTTGAACAGTAATCTGCTCAACTGCTTTTTTGCAAGCTGTAACTTTTCCGGTATCAAGCATTTTCATTAGTCTGGGAATACTAACCGCTGTAATAATACCTATTATTACAATTACTATCATTAGCTCAAGCGTTGTAAATCCTGATTTGGATGTACGAATCGTTCTTAATAATTTGAAAAATTTTTGCATAAAACCTCACTGGATTGATAAATTTAAGTCCATAATCGGTAGCATTATTGATAAAACAATTAGTCCAATAACGCCGCCCATAAATACAATTAAAACAGGTTCAATCATTTTTGTAAGTGAAAGCAGTGATCTGTCAATTTCATTCTGATATAAATCAGAAATTTTGATAAGCATTGAATCCAGCGTATCGCTTGCTTCTGCTACTGAAATCATTCCCGTTACCATTTTCGGCAGAAATTCTGCTGTAATCAGAGCCTTTGAAATAGGTGCGCCTTCAACTATTCTGACTGAAGCTTCTTCAATTTTTTTTTCTATTACAGTATTCCCGATCTGTTTTTTTACTATTTCGAGCGATTTGACTATATCTACTCCGTTCTGTGCCATTATGCCGAGATTCTGGCAGAATCTGAGACATATTACTTTTGTATAGAAATGATTGAAAATTGGGATTTTAAACATAAAAGCGTCAATCTTATTGCGTCCTTCAGGTGTCTTGGAATATTTTTTGAAAAGAATAAACAGAGCTACAAGTGCTATTAAGATAATGATCCAGTATTTTGCTGCAAATGAACTTGTTCCTACAACTATCCGTGTGGGAAGAGGAAGTTCTTTGTTGAGCTGAATGAACATATCGCTTATGGTAGGTACGACTTTTATCATTAAGAATGATGCAATGCAGGATGTGAAAATCAGCATGAATACTGGATATTGAAATGCCAGTTTGAGAGAATTTTTTATGTTGGCGTTTTTTTCTTCAATATCCGCTAGACGTTCAAGCACTGTGTCTAGTGATCCCATATTTTCACCAATGCGGATCATGTTTGAATACATTTCGGAAAAGACTTCGTTGTGCGACGCTATTGCTTTAGAAAGAGGACTGCCTCCTTCAAGCTTCTGTCTTATGTCGGCGAGAACGAGTTTCATATGAGAATTGTCAGTCTGATCTATT
>JAKQQL010000404.1:0-10750 GCA_029564175.1 Candidatus Cloacimonadota bacterium | reverse complement strand
TATAGATTTTTCCTCGCCGGTAAATAATCAGGAAGATATACTTCGAATTTGGGATAGGGTGTTAGATGGAGAGAGTCAGCTGTTTGAATGGCGTGTTAAGCTTCCTAAAGGAGATTATTCATTTGATACAGAAGTCTTTCTACAAAAAATAGAAATTGGAGACAGATCGCTGATCTCAGCAAATATCAGAGATATCAGTGAAAGAAAAGCAGTTGAAAAGTTGCTTTTGAAAGAACATAGAAAAGTTAAAATAGCATTAAAGCATGAAATGTTGCTTTCAACAATTGCTACGATTCTGAATTCTACTGATAAGTTTTTTGATGTTCTGGACAATCTGCTGAATATTATTGAAACTACAATGCATTTGACTAAAACAGGATTTTATGCCTTTCAAAAAGAGTATACTGAAATGATTAATCGTAAAATTGATTTTTTTGAAACACCTGTGGATGACTCTTATCGGAATTTAATAAATAAGATGCTGATGACGCTTAAGAATAATCAATCTATTTATTATTCTTGTGAAGATGATATTACTGATATAACAAAATCGTTTATTAAAAGCCGGTATGCAAATATTATCGTATTAATGCCAATCAAGATATCTGGTTTTGTCTATGGTGCTTTACTATTCGAATCAGATATGGCTGGCATGAAAGATTCAAAACACTACAGTCTTTACAATACCATTTCGAATATGCTGGCGAATGCATGGGAAAGATATATGCTTAATCAACAGAGGATTGAAGCCGAAAAACAAAACATAGAAACAATTAAATTGCTTGAATCTTCTTCAAAGCTGGCATCAATTGGCGTAATGGCTGCAGGGATAACCCATGAAATTAATCAGCCACTTAATGCTATCAAAATTTTGGCAGATGGCGTCTTGTTCTGGAATAAGCGAAATCCAGATTTATTACCTGATATTTTTTTGCAAAAGATTCACAAAATTACTCAGGCTGTCAATCGAATTGACTCAATAATAAAACACATGAGATCATTTTGGGTGCCAAATGCAAAGGCATCCCATCATCAGTTTCTGATCAGTATGGCAATAAGTAATGCACTGGATATGATTAGCTCTCAGTTGAGTTCACATGGTATTATAGTTGATTTAATTGAAGAAGCAAAAGATCTTCAGTTACAGGGAGATATCATACATTTAGAACAGATTATTATGAATTTATGTCTCAATGCTATGCATGCGCTAGATAAATCAGATCAACAAGACAAAAGAATTATCATTCATACCGCCTTACGAAAAGACAGTATTTTAATCCAGGTAAAAGATAATGGACCTGGTATTCCTGAGGTAACTTCAGAAAGACTTTTTGATCCGTTTTATTCAACCAAAAAGCCTGGAGAAGGGATGGGATTGGGATTGGCAATTGTAAAACAGTTTGTGGACAATTTTAAAGGTCATATTCACTGTTATAATCAAGAAAATGGTGGAGCAGTTTTTGAAATAACATTCACTTTAAATGGCAGTTAAGAAATCTCTCTGTCGATTTTGAAAATCATCTTGACAAATGCCTTTACTTTGACATATTATCTCATAGTTATGTAAGTGTTATTGTAATACTCATCGTAATAAATAGATAATCAGGAATAATCATGAAAAAGTATGGATGGCTGATACTGATATGGCTGTTTTTTTTAAGTCTTGGTGGTGATAATTTTTTAATACCACTAAGAATACAAGCAGCTATGTTTTCAAAGATTGCCTCACATGATGGAGTTTTAAAGAATAAAGATAGAATCAGATTGCTTATCGTGTTTGATAAATCGACAGAACAACTAATGAAGGATTGTAAAAAAGCTTTCGCACCGGCATTTTATCAGGTTGGTGAAAGCACTCTGGATAAATTGTCTTCTGTCATAAATGAATATGATATTATTTATTTTATGCCAAAACTCGCTTCACATGCAACTGTGTGTAGAAAATACAATAAATTGTCTGTTGCTTGTGTTACAATGGCCGTTGTTAATGGGGATGTAACAATCGGATTGGGAGTAGTACAGGATTTGCCAAGACTCTACGTAAATATCAGTAATCTTGAGAGAGAAGGTCATTCCCTCTCTCCGAATATTCTACAAATTGCAAAAGTATATAAATGAGGGTAGTATGAGACGTTTTGTATGGGTGATTTTGAGTATCAGTTATCTTTCAGGGTTATTATGGTCAATTGATGACCCCTATCTGGAAATGAGTTTAGAAGAATTATTTAACACCAATATAGTGATATCTGCCTCAAAAAGGCCAGAAGATTTATTTGAAGCACCGATGGATATTAGTGTAATCAGAAAAGAAGAAATCAGAAATTCTGGAGCAAATTCAATCCCAGAAGCTTTAAAACTGATTCCTGGAATTATTGTCAGAGAGCAAACACCAGGAAATTATGATGTTCAAATCAGAGGATTTGATACTGCGACAACTAGTTTGATGGTCCCTACTCCAAACTGTTCAATTATTCTGGTTATGATTGATGATCGAATTGTATATGATTATTTTGCAGGTGGAACTTTTTGGGAAATGTTAGGAATCGATATTGAAGATGTGGAAAAAATCGAGGTAGTCAGAGGTCCAGCATCCGCTTTATATGGGCCAAATGCCATGACAGGGGTGATTCATATTATCACTAATACTTACCGTGAAGAGGGGTTTCATCTATTTTCTAAGATAAATGCGAATCATGTTAATAGCAGAGATGCCTATATGAGAATGGATTATCGCCATTTTGAGAAATATGAGTTTACTTTCAGTACAAATGTAAGTCAACAATACCGAACGGATGAACTTTATTTTTCAACTGTTACTGATCAGTATCATGAAGTCGATGATTTATCTACTATTTTATTACATTCACCAGAAATGTCTGCTCTGGATTATTATGGAATCAGTTATAAAGATCAGAATTTGTCTCTTGAAAATAATGCGATCAATATGAGCGCAAAATATCACATTGATGAAAAGAATTATTTTAAATTTGATCTTGGCTTTCAAAAATCCAGAAGTCAAAAAGCATACTATAATAATTTTTTCACACCTTTATCTCAATATAAATCAAAAGGAATTTATCAAAATTTTCAAATGATTTATGATAACTTTTATTTTCAACAAAACTATAATATGGGATATTATGACAATAATTTTTACTGGAGTAAATATGCCTATGTCAATTATAATTTATCAGTAGAATATCCTCTTTATCTGGGTAAATCAATCATACGCCCTGGTTATCACAATCGATCTTCTCAGTATGCTTCACGATTGTTTACAGATGTATTGTTTGATACCTCTCATGATATTCCTAATCAAATGGAGACAATTACATCAAATTCAGTTTCACTTTTATTAGACTATCCTGTCAATCAAAAATGGCGATTTGTTTCTGGATTTAGAAGTGAGAAATACAATATTAAAAATCAATTATCCAATTCATTTGAAGCAGGCATAACTTACCGGGCAGATAAAGATAAACTCTTCAGAATCATGATATCAGGAGCAGAACGTTCTCCATTTATGATTGATGCTTTTTCCAATAAAGCCAGTCTGATGTTTTTAGATCCGGTATTAACAGTGACAGATTCACTTGTTGGAGTCATTTTTTATGGCAATAAAACCTTGCCTTTTTTGAGGAATTATACCTTCGATTGTGGGGTAAGGTCGAGATTATCTGAAAAATCAACGTTTGATGCCAATTTTTTCTATACGATATTGGATCAGTTTTCTGATTACAGAAATAATGGTTACTATATTGACACAATAACCTATGGAACTCCAGTCTATATTTATCCTTATTTTTTATCGGAAGTAAAATCAATGAAAGTAGATCAAACAGGATTTAACTACACCCTAAACTATGATTTTTACACTTCTTTAAAATTTAAAACTTATGGCATGTTGCAGTTTACCAATGAAAGAATTCATGCAAACGGATACGATTATGTTGATTTTCTGGCTGATTCCACGCCAATGTTATCAGCTGGTTATACATTTAATATAAGGGCATTTTCAGATCTAAACATATTTGCTCAGCATAATTTCTATTCTAGGCAAAAATTTAATTTTTCAAGTCTGAAAATACTGTCTAAGACAACAATTAAAGCATATCACAATATAAATTTAAATTTAATCTATGAGATTGATGATAAGCAAAGTATCTCTCTATACTTAAAAAACCTTGAAGGAAAACACCGTGAATATCCTTTTACTGATCAGATATATTTTAACGCAATAATGGGTTATACTTTTAAATTCTAAAAGTGTGGGTACATATTATCTGACATATCGGATACTTAACGATGATAATGATAATTTAAGGCTTTTATGTTTAAACTTATAAGTCTGTCCCTGTTGTTTTAACTATATATTACTTTTTTCATTCGTTTAATGGAGGACTTTTGTTATTTCTCTGTTAACAATATCTGATTACTGTCTGTAGAGAGTGAGAACAAAAATGTGCTTCCTACGCCAGTTAGACTTTCTACCCAGATTTTACCATTATGTTTTTCGATAAATTCTTTACAAAGTAATAAACCGAGGCCAGTACCTGTTTCTTTTTCGGTTCCTTTTGTGGAGAAGTTTTTACCTACTTTAAAAAGTTTTTCCTGATTTTCAGGACTGATTCCCACTCCATTGTCACTAATTGATATGATATAATGGTCATTGACTTTCATTGATTTGACTGATACTTTCCCTGAAACTGGGGTAAATTTTATGGCATTGCTCAGCAGGTTTCGAACAACTGTGCTGATCATGTTTTTGTCAGCAAAAATGTTTGATAATTCTGGATTTAGCTCAAGTTCTATTGATATTCTTTTATTTTCTGCATTAGATGCAAGTAACTCTTTATTTTCCAGAAGTAACTCATTCAGATTGAATAGGCCAGGATTAAAAGGGATACTACCTGTTTGTGATCTTGACCAGCTAAGTAAATTTAACAGTAAATCAGAAATCCGTTTTGTGCCTACATGCATTTTTTCAACTAAATCTTTGATTTCTTCTTTTTCATAAGAATCGAAATACTCTAACAGCATTTCCTCAGAAGTCAGTAGAATTGATAATGGATTTTTAAGATCATGAGAGATAATCGAGAAGAATTTATTTTTTGCAGCGAGTGCTTCAACCAACTCTTTTGTTCTCTCCTGGACTTTTATATCGAGGTTTTTGTTTAACTCTCTGATTTCATTATTCTGTTCTTCAATATATTTAGCATCATAATAACTATTGAGACCACTTTGAATTGTCAGAGCCAGATCCTCTTTATTCCATGGCTTTCCAATAAACCGGTATAACATGGCGTAATTGACAGCATTAGCAACGGCCTGAACATCTGCCTGGCCTGTTAACATGATTTTTTTGGTTTCAGGTGAGAATTCATGAATATAGCGTAACAGATCATCGCCTTTTAAGTCAGGCATGATGTAGTCTGATACAACAACAGGTATCTCGTACTGATCAGCAATTAACTCTCTGAATAACTCTAGGGCGTCATAACCCCCTTCAGCAGTTTCGATCAGATACCTGTTCTGAAATTGTTCTTTTAACTCTGTTTTTAAACTGTCTAAAACTACTTTTTCGTCATCTACAATCATTATTATCGGTTTTTTCTTCATGATCCTAACCCCGCCTGGATAACTTCAACCAACTCTTTCTCGTGCCATGGTTTATGGAGACATTTAAGTAGATTCGCTTTTTCATAAGCACGTTGAATCGCCTGTTCATCTGCCTGACCGGTAAGTAGCACTTTTATAATTTCAGGATATTTTTCATGAACAAGGATTAAAAAATCATCTCCCTTAATCCCTGGCATGAGCCAATCAGACACGATAATTAATATCCTGACACCATCACCGACCAATTCATCTATAAAATCGAGGGCATCGCTTGCGTTTTCAGCTGTTTCATATACAAACATATCATTAAAATGATTTTTTAATTGCATTTTTAAACTATCTAAAATAATCTTTTCATCATCTACACACAATATAACTGGTTTATTTCTCATGATTCCCCCATTTTTGAATTGATTGGCAGAGAGATACAGAAAGTGGTTTTTCCAGGTTTACTCTCAACTTTTATCATGCCATTGTGCTTTTCTATTATTTTTTTTACAATATCTAGACCTAAGCCACTTCCTTCCCCTTTGGGTTTGCTGGTAAAAAATGGCTCAAATATCCGGTCTTTAATGCTTTCTGGGATTCCTTTCCCACTATCTGTAATACAAATGCGGATAAAATTCTCATCAGATCTTAGTTTGATTGCCAGTATCCCTTTATTGTCCATTGCCTGAATGGCATTGTGAATGATGTTTGTCCAGACCTGATTCAGTTCATCCGGATAACACATCAGCTGAGGTATTGGTTCAAACTCTTTAATAAGTTCAATTCCATGTTTCATCTGATTCTGATAGAGGGTTAAAACGGTTTCAATTCCTTCTGTTATATCTGACATAGTCATTTCACCGGTGTGATCATAACGGGCATAATTTTTAAGCGCAAACACTACTTTTGATGCTTTATCTGTAGCGATGTTGATATTGTTGGCACTACGTTGAATACTGCTGAGTTTATATGCCTTTTGCAGTATGTCAAAGCCATTCTCTCTCTTTAAAAAAGGAACGCAGGCTTCAATATCATCAAATATACCCATATCAACTAATGTATCAGCAACTTCACGCGAATGATTTACTTCGTGTTCATCCAATATCGCTGAGATAGATCTTTTATATTGTCTTTCTTCTTTAGCTGATAAATGATGATTGTAGTTGAGTGACTTATTTATCAGGCCATGAAGGAATATCTTCTCATCATCACTGATAGAACAGAAAAATTCAGGTAAAGACGAGAGGGTCTCAGTAAAATTTTGTAAAATATTGCCAACAGATGAACGGATAGCTCCCAATGGTGTATTCACTTCGTGAGCGACACCTGCAATCAATTGTCCTAAAGCAGCCATTTTTTCTGACTGAATCAGATGGTTTTGTGTTTGTTTTAAATCTTCCAATGCTTCTGTCAGTTCTATTGTTCTGTCTATCAGAGAATTATTGGCTTCATCTCTCTCATGCATTCTTTCCTGTATTTTCTGAATCATTTGAGCAAAACTGTTATACAATACTCCAATTTCGTCTGTTCTGTTCTGATTAAAATCAATCGTGTAGTTTTCATTTAATGCGACTTTTTTACTATAATCTGCTAAATCCAGAATTGGTTTTGAAATACTTTTTTGCAGGGCAATTGAGACAATAAATATCAAAAGCAGAATAAAAAGTAAAATCCAGTTCATTGTTTTGATATAATTACTGATTCTTTGCTTAAGACTATCAGAAGATACTTTAAGAAATAAAGTTCCAATAACAATGCCATTTGAAACAATTGGCTGATATACGTAGAGATGATCCTTTTTAAAATAACTGTTTTGTCTTTGCAAGGGAGAAAACTTTATCTCTTCAATGTTTTTTCTGAATTTGTAGTAAGAAGAAAAAACTTGTCCATTGGCATCAAAAATGATACCCGCTTCTATATCAGGGATTGTTTTTAACTTATCCAGTACTTCATCGGCAGCATATTTATACTGAAATTCAAGGGGTGTAACGGTGTATTCACAGAGTAGTCTGGCATGCATAACTGAACTGGCAAGCATTTCAGACCGAAATGTCTTAACCGTATTAAAAATGACAAAAGAAAATCCAATAAATAAAGCAATTGTAGCAGTAGTAACCGTGATTGCAATCAGCTTGTTTTTTATGGAAAGATTTTTTAGCTTTTCTATGTTTATTAGATTTATCATAAGAGTAGCTCATCCTACTTAGATTTTTTGTTAGTATAATAATGAAATCAAAGCTTTTGTCAATGCTTTTTTTTAGAAAATGAATGATTTTAATTTTTTTTCTAAAAGCTTTGATTTTTTTCTTGACATTTTGAATAAAGTTATTAAATTTAGAATCAAACGTAACCAAATAACTTAAGGAGACTTTCAAATGGCGTACACCAGCGAAGAAATATTTGCTATGAATTTGCAGCAATTGTTAAAAACAGCTAAAGAACTGGATATCAAAAAACCTCAGGATTTTAAAAAACCTGATTTAATATATAAAATTTTTGAAGCAATCGCTGAACAGGAAGGGCTTGCATATACAACTGGTTGTCTAGATATTACTGATGATGGATATGGTTTTTTAAGATATCCTGAAAATAATTACATCCCTGGTCGAGATGACGTTTATGTGTCGTTAAATCAGATTAAACGATTTGGACTGAAACGTGGTCATATGGTAACAGGACCTGTCCGTTCACCTAAAGAAGGCGAAAAGTATTTTGCTATGTTGAGGGTGGATGCCGTCAATTATATGGATCCAAGTAAGATACAGGAGATAACACCATTCGAAGAACTCACGCCTTATTACCCAACTGAAAAACTGGATTTAGAAGTGCCTGAAGTTAAATTAGCTGAAGCTAAGGTTAATGTAGATAAGATTTCAACTCGTATTGTTAACCTGTTTTCTCCTATTGGAAAAGGCCAGCGTGGATTGATTGTGGCTGCTCCCAGAACTGGTAAAACCGTTTTAATGCAGAATATTGCCAATGCCATACTGGTTAATCATCCTGAAGTGTATGTGATCGTTTTGTTGGTTGATGAAAGACCTGAAGAAGTGACTGAAATGAAAAGAATAATTTATCCTTTTAATTCTGAAGTGATTAGCTCTACTTTTGACGAAACTGCAAAAAATCATACAATGGTAGCTGAAATCGTGATCGAAAAAGCGAAACGTCTGGTGGAAATGAATCAGGATGTTGTTATTGTGTTAGATAGTATTACCCGTTTGGCACGTGCTTATAACAATAATTCACCTTCCAGCGGAAAAATCATGTCTGGTGGTATTGATGCCAATGCGATGCATAAACCAAAACGTTTCTTTGGCTCAGCCAGAAAAACAGAAGAAGCGGGCAGCTTAACGATTATTGCTACTGCTTTAGTTGATACTGGCAGTCGAATGGATCAGGTTATTTTTGAAGAATTTAAAGGAACCGGTAACATGGAATTGGTTCTTGACCGTGCAATCAGTGATATGCGTTTATTCCCTGCAATAGACTTGATTCGTTCAGGAACCCGTCGAGAAGAATTACTATTATCAAAAACTGAATTAAACAGGATGTTTGTGCTAAGAAAATTCCTTAAAACGATGAATCCTGTTCAAGGTATGGAAACCCTGAGACAAAAAGTCTCTGACAGTAAAAGTAATGCAGATATGCTGACTTCTATGAGTTCATAATGGAATTACTCGCACCTGCAGGAAATTTTGAAAAAGCGAAATATGCTTTACATTATGGGGCTGACGCGATCTACACAGGGGGAAAACAATTTAGTCTGAGAGCAAAAGCAGATAATCTTGATGACGAACAGCTGTCTCAACTCGTAGAATATTGCCATTCTCTTCAAAAAAAGATTTTTATTACCACCAATATTTATGCCCACAACCAACATCTTGAAGGGTTGGAAAACTATATTCAGTTTTTAGGAAGCTTAAAACTGGATGGAATTATACTTTCTGATCCGTCTGTTTTCAGGATGGTTCAAAAATATGCTCCTGAAATTCCAATTCATATCAGTACTCAGGCAAATATTACCAATTGGCAAACCGTAAAATTTTGGCAAGACTTAGGGGCCAGAAGAGTTATTTTGGCTCGTGAACTCACCTTTGAAGAAATTACAGAAATCAGGCAAAAATGCCCTGATATGGAAATAGAAATATTTGTACATGGAGCCATGTGTATTTCTTATTCAGGCCGTTGTTTGATCAGTGCCTATTTTAACAACCGACATGCGAATTTGGGAGAATGTACTCATCCTTGCCGATGGAATTATTCCGTAATGGAAGAAAGCCGTCCTGGTCAGTATTTTCCGGTTGAAGAAGATCAGCATGGCACTTATTTCTTTAATTCTAAAGACTTATGTTTATGGAAATATATTAAAGAAATATATGAACTTGGTATTGACAGTATTAAGATAGAAGGCCGGATGAAGAGTAATTACTATGTCGCCAATGTGGTAAGAACGTATCGTCAGGCTCTTGACGCAGTTAAATCAGGGAATCTGATAGATGATAAATGGTTTGATGAACTTGATAAAGTGAGTCATCGTATTTATTCTGATGGCTTCTACAATGGATTTAATTCCGAACATACTCAACATTACAGTACTTCTGCATACAGCCGTGATTGGCAGTATTTAGGCAATATTATCAAATCAGATAATCAAAATGTATGGGTGTCTGTTTTGAGTAAATTTTCAGTTAATGAAACAATCGGTTTTATTTTTCCTGATATTAATGATGATTTTGAAATAAAAATTACTCATTTGTTTGATGAAAATGAGCTACCGATAGAATTTACCAAACCGAATACTGTGGTTAAAATTCCTGTATCTAAGTCTGTTCCTGATAACGGAATCCTAAGAAAACGGATAACAGAATCTGTCTCAATTTAACAAATGAAAATAACAGGAGGATAAAATGGCCTATTTAGAATGGAACAATACTTTCTCAGTAAAAATAGCTGAAATCGACAAACAACATCAGATGTTAGTCTCCTATATTAATGAATTACACGATGCGATGGCTCAGGGAAAAAGCAAACAGGTAATGGGAGAATTGTTTACCAAATTAGCAAATTATGCCGTTGAGCATTTTACCCTTGAAGAAAAACTGATGTTTGAGAATAGTTACCCTGATTATATTTCTCATAAAAA
>JAKQQL010000399.1:0-1253 GCA_029564175.1 Candidatus Cloacimonadota bacterium | reverse complement strand
AACTTTTTGTCATACTCATATAAACTGGAGGATGAACATAATTCATGCTGAAATGTAACGGCTCATTTTTTCCATGGGAATAATTAAAGTTATCAGGAAGTACTTTCTTTTGATATACCGTTTCATCTTTGATTTGACTTTCTTCAGAATTCGCTTGTTTGCATGAAAGAAGAAAAAGAAGGATAAGGATGCCTGTTACACAGAATAGGTTTTTCAAAATATTTACTCCTGAAATAATTTTAGTTTTAATAATACATTTAGATCAATTGTCAATGCTAAAATCAGAACTTTCATCACAAATAAAACAACTTATTCTTATTTGCATAAGCTAAAGAATCATCGGGATCTCCCTCTTCCCTCTCCCATTTAGCTCAACCTTCTCTTCCACCTACTCCATCAAACTACTTCTCCGGCAATATGTTTTTTACAGAAAACTCGCATCCGATTAGGTCACATCAAAAGTTCATTGACAATACCTCTTAAATAGAATTACAAACTGAAAGTCGGCGTTTTTGGTTCGGAAATGTTTCAACTTTATTTCGCGGAAAGGAGTTATCTTCATGGGTTTGTTCAATAATATATTCAGCAAAAAACATGATGATCAAACATCAATGCAGAATAATCCGGAAAGTCTCACCGAAAATATTGACGGGATTTCACTGCTTGATAAACATGAAAAGGGTTTGCTTGATGACAAATCTTTTCTTTCTTCTTTCGGCAAAGTCAATGTTTTTTATTCGACTCCTTTCGGAGACCATAAGGACGGAAACAGCCGAATGCTGGAGATTTATTATTGTAAAAATGATTTCATTAGAAATCATGGGACGGCTCATGAGTAAATGTTTGTGACCAGAGAAAATATGATGATGAAAAGCATCACTGGACATGTTATTGGACTAACTTATAATTTTCATTTGAATTAGTTATTTTCAAAGAAATCTTCATCAATTTCTTTTATTTCATAAGTATCTTTAATCTGAACACCGACATTATACTCATGCATCAATTGAACAAGTTTATTGCCATCTATTAGAATAATTGTATGATGCGCATCATGCGCTTTTTTAACAGCAGAATCATCAAATGTTGAAGTTGTTACAAAAACGCCTTTACTGGTATCACCACTCATAGCGCCGATAAAATTTCGAATTTCTTTCTCACGAACTTTATTATCGTTATATCGCTTTGCCTGAATATATATCTTATCCAATCCCAATTTGTCTTCGTTGATTATTCCATCAATCCCGCCGTCT
>JAKQQL010000391.1:0-1432 GCA_029564175.1 Candidatus Cloacimonadota bacterium | reverse complement strand
TTCTGCGATTTTGAAAGATAAAGATAAAGTTCAAACTGATTTTAACAACTACTGTCTAATTGTATTGGATAAATTTGTCTACAAATACAGAGATTATCTTCCTCAAAGACTTCATGATAAGATTGCATTAGTTAATACTGCACATGAAAAACTACATGTTATAGCCACTGAACTATCAGAATCGGATTATAAAATCTATCTATTGATTGATGAGTATGATAATTTTACGAATACCCTGCTCACGGATTTTGGTGAAGGAGAATATAAAAGAATCACCAGACAGGCCGGATACTTCAAGCAGTTTTTTACCAATCTGAAACTACTGACTTCAGGCTCAGGTTCAGGGCTTGCCAGGATGTTCATTACCGGAGTATCTCCGGTTACCATGGACGATGTCACCAGCGGATTTAATCTGGGAGACAATATTTCCTTATCTCCGGCATTTAATACTATCTTAGGTTTTACAGAGGCAGATGTGAATGCCATTTTGGATTATTACATCTCAGTTGGAGAACTGAAACTGGAAAAAGAAACAGCTTTGCAAACCATGAGAAAATGGTATAACAATTATCAGTTTTCCGAAGCGTGTGAAAGTCCTGTTTATAATACGGATGCGATTCTCTACTTTGTTAAAGAAGCAATCAGAGATAAAAAAATACCCTCACAGCTTATCGATGACAATCTCCGGATGGACTATGGGAAACTGCAATATCTCATCATCCAGGATAAAGCCCTCAATGGTAACTTCAAACGCCTGACAGAAATTATCAACAACGGCGGAATACCTTCTGAAATCAAAAAAAGCTTTCCTTTTGATCAGATTACCCAACAGGATAATTTTATTTCTCTTTTATACTATTTTGGCTTACTTAGTTTCTCAGGGCGCTATTTATATGGATTACCTTTTCTGCATATCCCCAATGAAACGATTAAGCAAATGGTGTTTGAATATATCCGGCGCTCTTTTGAAAATGCCTATGGCTTCTCAGTTCAGATGTATGATTTACTCCTTTTGGTAAGAGATATGGCTTATTTTGGCAAATTCAAACCTGCCTTTGAATTTATTGAGAATGAGATCAAAAAACAAAGTTCGCTCAGAGACTTTATAGATGGAGAGACCTTTGTAAAAGCTTTTTATCTCTCATTCTTAAACATCTATGACTTCTACATCTCTGCTTCTGAAGAAGAGATGAATAAAGGCTATGCAGACATCATCATGAAGCCTTTTTACATTAAGTACAAAGATATCAAATTCGCTTATCTGATTGAACTGAAGTATATAAAGCGAAGTGTCAAAGATAAAGAATTTGATGATCTCTTACAACAGAAGATACAGGAAGCCTCCAATCAGCTTAATCAATACGCTGAAGATGAATATGAATGCCAGATGCTTGGCTTACCACCTTATGGGATGGTTACATTGAAAAAAGTC
>JAKQQL010000390.1:0-1329 GCA_029564175.1 Candidatus Cloacimonadota bacterium | reverse complement strand
CAAAGACTTCATGATAAGATTGCATTAGTTAATACTGCTCATGAAAAACTACATGTTATAGCCACTGAACTATCAGAATCGGATTATAAAATCTATCTATTAATTGATGAGTATGATAATTTTACGAATACCCTGCTCACGGATTTTGGTGAAGGAGAATATAAAAGAATCACCCGGCAGGCAGGCTATTTCAAACAGTTTTTTACTAATCTGAAATTACTGACTTCAGGTTCAGGCTCAGGGCTTGCCAGGTTGTTTATTACCGGAGTATCTCCGGTAACCATGGATGATGTGACCAGCGGGTTTAATATTGGGGACAATATATCGACTGACCTTGCTTTTAATGATTTGCTAGGTTTTTCAGAAAATGATGTGAGTGATATTTTAGACTATTATATCTCTGTTGGAGAACTAAATATTGATAAAGTTGAAGCAATGACCATTATCAAAAAATGGTATGATCATTATATCTTTTCAACAGAGACGACAAAAAGTGTTCATAACTCTGATGCAATCTTATATTTTGTAAACAAGGCAATCCGTTCTAAAAAAATACCTGACAATCTCATTGATGACAATCTCCGGATGGACTATGGAAAACTCCAATACCTCATCATTCAGGATAAAGCCTTGAATGGCAATTTCAAACGCCTGACAGAAATTATCAACAACGGTGGAATACCTTCTGAAATCAAGAAAAGCTTTCCTTTTGATCAGATTACCCAACAGGATAATTTTATTTCTCTTTTATACTTTTTTGGCTTACTTAGTTTTTCAGGGCGCTATTTATATGGATTACCTTTTCTGCATATCCCCAATGAAACAATTAAGCAAATGGTGTTTGAATATATCCGGCGTTCGTTTGAAAATGCCTACGGTTTCTCGGTTCAGATGTATGATTTACTCCTTTTGGTAAGAGATATGGCTTATTTTGGAAATTTCAAACCCACCTTTGAATTTATAGAAAACGAGATCAAAAAACAAAGTTCACTCAGAGATTTTATCGATGGAGAGACCTTTGTAAAAGCCTTCTATCTGTCTTATCTGAATATCTATGACTTCTACATCTCAGCCTCAGAAGAAGAAATGAATAAGGGTTATGCTGACCTCATCATGAAGCCTTTTTATATCAAATATAAAGACATCAAATTCGCTTATCTGATTGAACTGAAGTATATAAAGCGAAGCGTCAAAGATAAAGAATTTGATGATCTCTTACAACAGAAGATACAGGAAGCCTCCAATCAGCTTAATCAATACGCTGAAGATGAATATGAATGCCAGATGCTTGGCTTACCACCTTATGGGATGGTTACATTGAAAAAAGTC
>JAKQQL010000377.1:0-2504 GCA_029564175.1 Candidatus Cloacimonadota bacterium | reverse complement strand
ATGACATCTCCCGTTTACCAAATTATAATTAGTTATACTTTAAAGTGATCTACCAGCTTTTTGATATTATTGGCTAACTGAGTTAAATGAGTTGAAGAATTGAGCAATTTCTCAGATCCTTTTGCAGTTTCATGAGCTGCAGTCTGAACACCGTACATATTTGATTTAATTTCATTTATTCCTGAACTAATCTGAGCAGTATTTCTGGAAATTTCATCTACGCCTGCATTTAACTCTTCTGAATTTTTCGCTACAACATTTGCTGAGTTTGATGTTAAACTTGCATTTCCGGCAATTTCATTAATACCTGTACCCATTTCAGTAATATTTTTATCAATATTTTCAGTAGATTTGCTGATGACTTCTGCAAAACGGCTAACATCACTGGTATTCTCAGCTGCTCTGGCGATTGATCCGGCAATCTCTGATACAGTTGCACTCTGTTCATCGACATTGGAAGCGATTCTGGTATTAATCACATTCAGTTCACTAATGATACTTTTTACATCGTTGAGTGATGAAACGGTTATACCGGCTGAATTTTGCATTTCTTCGATTCTTTCCTGAATCTTAGAGGTTGCTTCAACCGTTTGCTTAGCAAGTTCTTTTACTTCATTTGCCACAACAGCAAAGCCTTTTCCTGCGTCACCTGCACTGGCCGCTTCAATTGTAGCATTTAATGCCAGCATATTGGTCTGGTCGGCAATGTCGTTAATTAATTTCACGATTTTACCTATTTCATTAGAGGTCTTCTGCATTTCTGCCATAACTTTGTTGGCATTTTCTGCTTCTTTGGAAGCTTTCAAGGATATGTCAGAGGCATGCTGGGTATTTTTGGATATTTCTGTCAGTGTGGCATTCATTTCTTCAATGGCTGATACGATACCATTGATTTCGTGTACCAGATCGCCAACTGAATGACCAGCGACATCAATATTATCAGTGAGTTTATTGATATCATTTACGGTGGAATTGACACTCTGACTGGTATTTTCAGACACTTTTGCCACCTGTGAAATATTCGATGATAATTCTTCTGTTGCTGCTGCTACTGTAGAGACTGAAACACTTGCCTGCTCTGCGGAAGATGCGATCATATTGGCATTGGAGCTGATTTGTTCTGCTGATGCTGAAACCAGTTGGGATTGAGAATTCATCGCATTGGATTGCATGACCAGACTGTTGGCAGTCGTTTCCAATTCATTACTTTTTACATTGAGTGTGGCTATTCCTTTGGAAATATTAGAGATAATCAGATAAATTTTATCAATAAAGGTGTTAAAATTCTGAGATACTTCCCCTAACTCATCTTTACTGGTAATCTCCAGTCTTTTTGTTAAATCGCCATCACCTTCGGATATATCTTTTAATTTTAAATTTAACTGATTGAGAGGATTAGATATGCTTTTTGATAAATAAAGTGCCATAATGAATCCAAGTCCAGAGAACAAAGCAATTAACAGTATAAAAATATATCTCATTTGATTGACTGCTGCAAATACTTCTGATTTAACAGAACCAACCGCTATTGACCAGTCTGTATCAGGTATTTGTGAAAAACCCATAAAACGGACACTTCCTAAGTAAGGATAGCCGTCAAAGCCTGTTTCTCCCTTAATCATTCGTTGGAAAACATTCGCTAATATGACATAGTTCTTATCAGTTTTTGCCATTTCGATAAAGTTTGCCTGAGTCAGGATTAACTCTCTGTTATTATGTGAAATCACATTGCCCGTTCCGCCAACAATATATGAATAACCTTGTTCTCCGTATTTTAATTTATCAGTAATGGCTGTCAAGACATCTCCAGGTAATCGGCCCACTAATACAGCTACTATTGAACCGCCCATGTCTTTTATAGGGGTAGCCACCATAATGACAGCTTTGTTTGTTACTTTGCTGATAATCACGTCACTTATACTTGTTTCACCCTTTAGGGCTTTTTTAAAATATTCTCTATCAGAAAGATCAGCTGTGCTTCCATCAGGATATCTGGTTTGACCACTCAGATCGGCAATCCCCATCCCAATATAAAATGTTCTTTCAATTTCACTGTTTAAAGCGGGTATTTGCTGACCTTCCCAGTCCATTGATCGAATTACATTACGATTGGCAATTCCTTCTAATACGACCCTGTAAAATTTTAATTCTTCTGCTACTCGCTTTCCCCCCTGTTCTGAAAGCGAAATCAGTGAATACTCAAGTGCACTTTGAATAGCAGATGAGGTTAAAAAATATGAAATAAGCCCTATGCCGATTGATACAAAGAGTAAACTCGCCAATGATAATGTTACAATTCTTGTCTTGATTTTCATATCCTTGAGTTTGTTTAACATATACACCTCCCAATATTCTTTTCTCTATTAAGTTAAGTCCCAAATGTTGGTGTAAAGTTCCAACCCTTTGTTTTCAAAGTAATACAAGATTTTTTTTCTTATATTTCACTTCTATATTGACTTTGATTACAATTTAAATTTTCTTTAGTCTATTTGTCAAGATCTTTT